>CAXGVP010000526.1:0-3490 GCA_964013055.1 uncultured Albimonas sp. | reverse complement strand
GTGTCGCCGAGCCAGTCGGAGCCCTTCACCGTGTCGTACATGTGCCACTGCCAGTGGTCGGGGCCCATGTTCTGCAGGCTGGCGGCGATGCCGCCCTGCGCCGCCACGGTGTGCGAGCGGGTGGGGAACACCTTGGTGATGCAGGCGGTCTTGAGCCCCTGCTCGGCCATGCCCAGCGTCGCGCGGAGCCCGGCGCCGCCGGCCCCCACCACCACGACGTCATAGGCGTGATCGACATATTCGTAAGCGGCCATGGCTGGTCCTCTGCTTTGGCGCTTGCCGAGCTGCGCGCGCGCCCCCTCCGCATCCGGGGAGGGGGCGCGGCGGGCGTCAGCCGGCGAAGGCGATCTTGGCGACGGCGAACACGCCGGTCAGGCCGAACAGCGTGCAGAACATCGTGTTCGCGAGCAGCGAGGCGGTGCGCACGGCGGTGTTCGAGACATAGTCCTCGATCACCGTCTGCAGGCCCAGCTGGAGGTGCCGGAACCCCACCGCGATCAGCAGGATCAGCATGATCGCGTTGAACGGGTTGGCGTAGATGGCGAGCACTTCCTCGTAGGAAGAGCCGATGGCGGCGTCGAGCGGCCAGATCGCCAGGATCAGGATCGGGATCAGCGCGACGGCGGTGACCCGCTGGGACCAGAAGTGGTGGGTCCCGCCCTTGGCGGAGCCGAGGCCGAGAACGCGGCCGAAGTCGGTCTTGTAGCTCATGGCGTCCCCTCCCCTCAGATGATCCAGACGAGCAGCGTCAGCACGACCGAGACGACCACGGTCATCTTGCCGGCGAGCTCGGCCTTGTCGACGTCGAACAGCAGGCCCGTGTCCCAGATCAGGTGACGGATGCCGTTGCAGAAATGGTAGAGCAGCGCCCACAGGCAGCCGAACAGCACCAGCTGGCCCAGCCAGGAGGTGACGACCCAGTCTGCGGTGGCGAAATAGTCGGGTCCCGAGGCCGCGGCGAGCAGCCACCACACGATCAGGATGGCCCCGAAGGCCAGCGCGCAACCGGTGATGCGGTGCACGATGGACAGCATCGAGGTCCACTGCGGCCGATAGTACGGCCCGATCATGAAGGGGGAAAGCGGGCGGTTGCCCCGGTTCACGTCGGCCATTGCGACCCCTTTCGTTTCTCCCGGCGCGGGGGGCGCGGACGGCATCGGATCGACGGCGCGCAACCCCTGGCTGGCGACTGCATACCGCGTCGCATCGCGGCATGAAAGCGTCCCTTCGTCGCTGCGAGACGAAAAAATCTGTCGCGAAGCCGGTTTCGTCGACGTTTGTGATCACGGATTTCCAGTTGTGATCACAAATTCCGGCATGCCCGGGAACCAACCGGCGGCAAGCTCAGAATCGCTGCCGCAGCCCGAGGGTCCAGTACTGCGCCCCGCCCGAGACCCCGTCGAACAGCCAGCTGTCCCCCCACAGCATCTCGCCGCCCGAGCGGTGGTGGAAGCGCACCACCACTTCCGAGCGCTTCCAGTCGGGATGCGCAAAGGTGATCTCGGGGGCGAGGTAGTGCAGCAGCTCGCTGCCCTTGACCGTGTCGCCGCGCTTGCGCTCGAGGGCGGTGACGTCGCTGGCGTAGCTCAGACCGGTGTTGATCGCGATCGAGGTGCGCACATGGTCGTTCCAGGGGAACGCCGTCCAGCGGGCGTAGCCGGCGACCCAGACCTCGACCGTCGACTCCAGGCCGAAGCGCTGGGCGACGCCGACCTCCGCCTCCAGGTCGATGACGTCGAAGAGCGTCGCCACCCGGCGCGAGCCGGCCAGCGAGACGATGTAGTCCTCGGCGAACTCGTACTCCCAGGGGTAGACCGGCTCGCCGTACATGAAGATCTCGTTCATGTTCGACTCGACGAACTTGCCCGCCGACAGCGTCACCGCGCATTCGCCGCCGCAGAGGCTGTCGGTCTGCGAGAAGGTCAGCCAGCTGGTCGGCGCATGGCCGTCGGCCCGACGCTCGGCCAGCGGGACGGCGTCGGCGGGCAGGACGGTGAAGGGGCCGTCCGCCCTCGCCGGGCCGTCCGGCCAGGCAAGCGCTGCGATCGCAAGGAGCGCGCCGGTTGCGCGCGCGCGGGATACGGTCGTCACGGCTCGGACTCCAGCCCTTTGGAGTTCCGATGTTAGGCGCGCCCGGGGCCCCGCGACAGAGGGGAGCGCGCAAATGACCCGACGTCCGCGCGCAGAGGTCGCGGGGCGGACGGGCGAGACGGGGGGCGGGCGGGGCGGGAGGCGCCGGGCCAGCCCCCCCGCCCGGCCCGCGTCAGACCGGGACCAGCGCCCAGACGTCGAGGTCGAGCAGCACGTTCCGGGCGTACTTGCCGTCCGGGCCGCGCAGGGGGGCCGGGGTGGGGTCGTCCTTCACCGCCGCCAGCCGCAGGCGCAGGGCGCCGACGCCGGGGGCCGGGGTCTTCGCCTTCTCCAGCACCTCGGACCAGGCGTAGACGGTGTCGCCCGCAAAGCAGGGGTTGGCGTGGGAGCCGGCGTTGATCGCCACGAGGGTCTGGGCGTTCGCCAGACCGTTGAAGCTGAGCGCGCGGGCGAGGCTGATCACGTGGCCACCATAGATCAGCCGGCGGCCGTCCTCGCGGAACTGGGCGTTGAAATGCACCTTGGCGGTGTTCTGCCACAGGCGGGTGGCCATCATGTGCTCGGCTTCCTCGATGGTCACGCCGTCGACATGGTCGATGCGCTCCCCGACCTGGTAGTCGCCGAAGCGGTGCGCCTCGCCCGCCGCCGCGAAGTCGTAGGCGGAGAAGTCGAGGCCGGCGGGGATCGCCAGCTCCTCGGCCGGGACCACGGGCTTGAGGTCGGGGACCACCGCCTCGGGCGCCGGGGCGGCCTCGTCGTTCTTGCGCACCATCACCCAGCGCACCCACTCCAGCGCCCGCTCGCCGTCGGCCGTGGAGGCGACCGAGCGCACCCAGACCACGCCGGACTTGCCGTTGGAGTTCTGCTTGAGGCCGATGATCTCGGTCTCGGTCGAGATCGTGTCGCCGGGGTAGAGGGGCTTGAGGAACCGGCACTCGGCATAGCCCAGGTTCGCCACGGCGTTCAGCGAGATGTCGGGGACGGTCTTGCCGAAGGCGACATGGAAGCCGACCAGGTCCTCGAGCGGGGAGCGTGGCAAGCCGCAGGCCTGGGCGAACGCATCCGAGGAGGGCAGCGCGAAACGGGTGGGATAGAGCGCGGTATAGAGCGCCCGGTCCCCCTCGGTCAGCGTGCGGGGCGTCGCGTGGCGGATCACCTGCCCGACCCTGAAGTCCTCGAAGAAATACCCGGGGTTGGTCTTGGAGGCGGTCATGCGGCAGGCTCCGTCGCAGGCGTGGAGGGGCGGCGCCGAGAGGGGCGCGCTGTCGGAGGCGCACAATAAAGTTGCGCGGCAGGGGTGCAAGCGGCGCCGATGCGTGCGCGCAGAGGCCGCGGCGGATGCGGGGCGAAGGTGGGGGCGGCGGGGTCCCCGGCCCACAGGCGCCCTGCGGGCGGGCTT
>CAXGVP010000525.1:0-3501 GCA_964013055.1 uncultured Albimonas sp. | reverse complement strand
GGGGGCCGGCGGAGGCAGGTGCGCCTCGGGATCCGGCGGCGCGCGAGCCGGTCCTGGCCGGAGCGCGGCCCGGGGCCGCTGGACCGTCCACCGAGCTGCGGGGCGGCGTCTTGCCGCGCTACTGACCGTTCGGCCGGTCGACAAGGTGATCAGCCGGGCTTACGGCATGGTATGACTCGAACGAATCGGTACGACGCGCGCAGGCTGTGAGGCCCGATGGGGCCGCGCCGCGCCGCACAACGCAGCTCAGGGGAGACCTTCATGCCCAAGGACCACCGCGCCCACGCCACCGCCGCGCATCCGTTCCCGGAGGCGCCCAAGCCCGGCGAGGTGTTCGAGGTCGCTCCCGGCCTGATGTGGCTGCGCTTCAAGCTGCCTTTCGCGCTCAACCATGTGAACGTCTACCTGATCGAGGACGGCGCCGGCTGGGCCGCGGTCGACACCGGCATCGGCGACGACCTGACCCGCGAGGTCTGGGAGAGCCTGTTCGCAGGCCCCCTCACGGGTCGACCCCTGACCCGGCTGATCCTGACCCATCACCACCCCGACCACATGGGCTCGGCCGGGTGGCTGTCGGAGAAGTTCGGCATTCCGGTCCACATGACCGAGACCGAGTATTTCATGGGCCGGTATCTCGGCACCGGCCACGACGCGGTGCATGGCGACGCTCACCGGATCTTCTACCAGAACCACGGCATGACCGAGAGCGGCGCCGTCGCCGTCACCGGCCGCGGCCACATGTACCTGGAGATGATCACCGGCCTGCCGTCCTCGTTCCACTCGCTGGAGCCGCGCGAGCCCTTCGAGGTGGGCGGGCGCACCTTTACGGTCCACACCGGCGGCGGGCATTCCTGGAACCAGGCGATGCTGCATTGCGGGGACGAGAATTTCTTCATCGCCGCCGACCAGGTGCTGGGGCGGATCACGCCCAACATCTCGGTGCACTCGGTGCAGCCGGACGGGGACCCGCTGGGGCGGTATCTCGACAGCCTCGCCTCGCTGCGCGCCTCGATCCCCGACGGCACGCTGACCCTGCCGGGGCATGACCTGCCGATCACCAACCTCCACCAGCGCATCGGCGAGCTGATCGCCCACCATGACGAGCGCTGCGACATCGTCCTGGGCGCCTGCCGCGACAGGACGCTGAGCTGCGCCGAGATCACGCCGGTGCTGTTCACCCGCGAGATGGACGAGCACATGTTCTCCTTCGCCTTCTCCGAGACGCTGGCCCATGTGAACCGCCTGCTGCGCGAGGGGCGGCTGGTGGACGTGGGCGAGCCCGACCGGCCGCGCTTCCGCTCGGCCTGAGCGTCGACGGGCCTGAGCGTCGAGGGGCAGGGCCTCGGCGGGCCGGGCCTCGACAGGCCGGGCGTCGGCGGGCCGGGCGTTGACGGGGGGCCGCGCCCGCCTACCCTGAGGGCGTGAGCAACAAGGGGACGCGCATGGCTCGTGGCGAAGGGTTCGTGATCATTGGCCTGGGCACGTTCGGCACCACGGTGGCGACAGAGCTGGCCCGCGCCGGCGAGCATGTGCTGGCCATCGACCGGCATGAGCGCCACGTGGCGCGGGTGGCCGACGAGGTCTCGGAGGCGGTGATCGCCGACGCCCGCGACGAGGACGCCCTGCGCGAGGCCGGCGTGGGCGCCTACGCCACCGTCATCGTCGGCATCGGCGAGGACCTGGAGGCGAGCCTGCTCGCCACCATGAACTGCCGCCTGCTGGGGGTGAAGCGGGTCTGGGTGAAGGCCAAGACCCGCACGCACCACCGGATCCTGCTGAAGATCGGGGCCGACCGGGTGATCCTGCCCGAGCAGGAGATCGGCCGCCACGTCGCCCAGGTGCTGCGCAATCCGCAGGTGCGCGACTACGTCAGCCTCGGCAACGGCTTCCACGTGGTCGAATACGTGGCGACCGAGGAGATGGACGGCTGGCCGCTGTCGCGGCTGAAGCTCTCCGACTACGAGGATCTGCGCGCGCTGGGCCTGATGCGGGGGACCGAGTTCATCCCCTGCACCTCTCCCGAGACCGGGCTGAAGGCCGAGGACAAGCTGCTGCTGCTGGGCCGGCGGGAAGACTTCCGCCGCTTCGGCGACGTGCTCTGAGCGGCATGGCGCGGCCCCCGGCGATGTTCCGAAAGCGGGTGCGGCTGCCCCCTCCGGCGGCGCTGGCGCTGCTCTATGCGGCGCTGGTGGCGCTGGGGGCGGGGCTGCTGAGCCTGCCCGGCGCGACGGTGGAGCCGATCGGCTGGGGGGATGCGCTGTTCACCTCGGCCTCGGCGGTGACGGTGACGGGGCTGGCGGTGGTGGACACCGGCTCGGGCTTCACGCTGTTCGGGCAGGCGGTGATCCTGGGGCTGATCCAGCTGGGCGGGCTGGGGCTGATGACCTTCGCGGCCCTGGTGCTGACCATGCTGGGGCGGCCGATGGGCTTCTCCTCGCGCAGTTTTCTCAGGGAGGACCTGAACCAGACCTCGATCTCCGAGCTGTTCCGGCTGGTGCGGCTGATCCTGAAGGTGGTGCTGGCGTGCGAGGCGGCGGGGGCGGCGGCGCTGGCGGTGGTGTTCGTGCCGGTCGAAGGGGTGGGGAAGGGGCTGTGGTCGGCGGTGTTCCACTCGGTCTCGGCCTTCAACAACGCGGGGTTCTCGCTCTATCCCGACAGCCTGTCGGGCTTTGCGGGGAACCCGGTGGTGAACCTCGTGGTCCCGGCCCTGCTGATCGTGGGGGGGCTGGGCTACATGGTGCTGCACGAGATCCTCAACCGCACGCCGTGGCGGGCGATGAGCCTGCATTCCAAGCTGACCCTGATCGGTTCGGGCGGGCTGCTGGCCTGGGGGCTCGTGGTCTTCGCCCTGCTGGAATGGTCGAACCCCGGCACGCTGGGCCCGATGCCGTGGTGGGAGAAGCTGATGGCGAGCTGGTTCCAGTCGGCCACGACCCGCACCGCGGGGTTCAACACGGTCGACATCGGGGCGCTGCACGATTCGACCTCGCTGATGTTCATGTCGCTGATGATGATCGGGGGGGGCTCGACCTCCACCGCGGGGGGGATCAAGGTCACCACCTTCATCGTGCTGATCCTGGCCACCGTCGCCTTCTTCCGCCGGCGGGACACGCTGCACGCCTTCGGCCGCTCGCTGGGGGTGGACGAGGTGATGAAGGTGCTGGCGCTGGCGATGGTCAGCCTGCTGACGGTGATGGGGGCGACCTTCGTGCTGTCGGTGATGCACGACGGCGCGTTCCTGGACCTGGCGTTCGAGACGGTCTCGGCCTTCGCCACGGTGGGCCTGTCGCGCGGCGCGACGGGGGAGCTGAGCGACCTTGGCCGCGCGGCGGTGGTGTTCCTGATGTTCGTGGGCCGGGTCGGTCCGCTGACGCTGGGCTTCTTCCTGGCCACCCAGGCGCCGCCGAGGGTGCAGTATCCCGCCGGCCGGGTCTTCCTGGGCTGATCGGCGGGGGCGCGAGGCGCCGGCGCGCGCCGACCCGGCGGTCGGCCCACCCGCCC
>CAXGVP010000524.1:0-3506 GCA_964013055.1 uncultured Albimonas sp. | reverse complement strand
CCCCGCCAACGCCGCCGAGCGCGCCGCGCTGGCGGCCGGTCACCGGGCGATGGTGGCGATCCCCATCCACGCAGGCGAGCGGGCGACGCAGGTCGCCGCCTGGTATTTCTGAGGAGATCCGGAGCATGGCGCAGAAACTGGTCGTCATCGGGGCCGGCATGGCCTCGGGCCGGGCGCTGGAGGAGCTGTTCGCCCTCTCGCCCGACGCCTACGAGGTGACGCTCTTCGGGGCCGAGCCACGGGGCAACTACAACCGCCTGATGCTCTCGCCGGTGCTGGCGGGGGAGAAGACCTACGAGGAGATCGTCACCCACGACGACGCCTGGTATCGCGACAACCGCGTGACCTGCCGCTTCGGCGAGCGGGTGTTGGGCATCGACCGGGCGCGCAAGGTGGTGATCTCGGCGGCGGGCGAGACGCCTTACGACAAGCTGGTGGTGGCCACCGGCTCGCAGCCCTTCATCATCCCGGTTCCGGGCCACGCGCTGCCCGGGGTGATCACCTTCCGCGACCTCGACGACGTGAACCGGATGCGCGAGGCGGCGGCGAAGCCGGGCGCGCGCGCGGTGGTGATCGGGGGCGGGCTGCTGGGGCTGGAGGCCGCGGCCGGCCTGCAGGTGCAGGGCATGGAGGTCACCGTCCTCCACCTGATGCCGCACCTGATGGAGCGCCAGCTCGATCCCGCCGCCGCCTACCTCCTGCAGAAGGAGCTGGAGGGCCGCGGCATCAAGGTGATGTGCAAGGCCGACACCGGCGAGATCCTGGGAGAGGATCGCGTCGAGGGCGTGCGCCTGAAGGACGGGACCGAGATCCCCGCCGACATCGTGGTGATGGCGGTGGGCATCCGGCCCGACACGGCGCTGGCGAAGGAGGCGGGCCTTGCCGTCGGGCGCGGCGTGCATGTCGACGACCAGATGGTCACCTCCGATCCCGACGTGCTCGCGGTCGGGGAGTGCGTGGAGCATGACGGAAACGTCTACGGGCTGGTGGCCCCCCTCTACGAGATGGGCAAGGTGCTGGCCCGGACGCTGGTGGGGGAGGCGGCGGCCTATCGCGGCTCGGTGATGTCCACGAAGCTGAAGGTGACGGGGGTGGACCTGTTCTCGGCCGGGGACTTCGCCGAGGGCGAGGACCGCGACGAGATCGTGTTCCGCGACCCCTCCCGCGGGGTCTACAAGCGCATCGTGCTGCGCGACGACCGCATCATCGGCGCGGTGATGTATGGCGAGACCGCCGACGGGAACTGGTATTTCGGCCTTCTGAAGGACAAGGCCGACGTGACCGGGATGCGCGACACGCTCGTCTTCGGGGCCGCCTTCCAGGGAGGGACCAAGCTGGACCCTATGGCGGCCGTTGCAGCCTTGCCGGATGATGCGGAGATCTGCGGCTGCAACGGCGTTTGCAAGGGAACCATCGTCTCCGCGATCCAGGAGAAGGGGCTGACCGGCCTCGACGCGGTGAAGGCGCATACCAAGGCGTCCTCCTCCTGCGGGACCTGCTCGGGGCTGGTCGAGCAGATCCTGCAGATGACGCTGGGGGGCGACTACCAGGTCCAGGCGGTCAAGCCGATGTGCCCCTGCACCGAGCTGACCCACATGGACGTGCGGCGGCTGATCAAGAGCCAGCAGCTCAAGTCGATCCCCGCGGTGATGCAGGAGCTGGGGTGGAAGACCTCCTGCGGCTGCGCCTCCTGCCGGCCGGCGCTGAACTACTACCTGCTCTGCGACTGGCCGGGGGACTACGAGGACGACTACCAGTCCCGTTTCATCAACGAGCGGGTGCATTCCAACATCCAGAAGGACGGCACGTTCAGCGTGGTCCCGCGGATGTGGGGCGGCATCACCAACCCCGCCGAGCTGCGCGCCATCGCGGACGCGGCGGAGAAATACGACGTCCCCACCGTGAAGGTCACCGGCGGCCAGCGCATCGACCTGCTGGGCGTGAAGAAGGACGATCTTCCAAGGATCTGGAAGGACCTCAATGCGGCGGGGCTGGTCTCGGGCCAGGCCTACGCCAAGGGGCTGCGGACGGTGAAGACCTGCGTGGGGACGGACCATTGCCGGTTCGGGACGCAGGACTCGGTGGGGCTGGGGATCGAGCTGGAGAAGAAGCTCTGGGGCTCCTGGACGCCGCACAAGGTGAAGATGGCGGTGACCGGCTGCCCGCGGAACTGCGCCGAGGCGACCTGCAAGGACCTGGGCGTGGTGTGCGTGGACTCGGGCTTCGAGCTGCACATTGGCGGCGCCGCCGGCCTGCACGTCAAGGCGACCGAGCTGCTGTGCAAGCTGACCATGGAAGAGGAGGTGGTCGAGCACTGCGCGGCGGCCCTCCAGCTCTACCGCGAAGAAGCCCAGTACCTGCACCGCATGTACAAGTGGATCGACGCCGTGGGCCTCGACCACGTCAAGGCGCGGGTGGTGGAGGATGGCGAGAGCCGGCGCGCGCTGGCGGCGCGCTTCTACCACGCCCAGCAGTTCATGCAGCGCGACCCGTGGAGCGAGCGCGCCTCCGAGGGCGTGCATGCCCACGAATTCGCTCCCATCGCCGAGATCGCCTGAGGAGGCCGCAACCATGACCGAATGGGTGGACATCGGCGCGCTGGAGGACATCCCCGTCCGCGGCGCGCGCAAGCTCAAGACCCCGATCGGCTGCGTGGGGGTGTTCCGCACCGCCGCCAACGAGGTCTTCGCACTGGTCGACCGCTGCCCCCACAAGGGCGGGCCGCTGTCGGAGGGCATCATCCACGGCCGCGCCGTGACCTGCCCGCTGCACAACTGGGTCATCGCGCTCGACACCGGGCTGGCGCAGGGCGCCGACGAGGGCGCGGTCCCCACGGTGCCGGTGAAGCTGGAGGCCGGGCGCGTCCTGGTCGACCGGTTCGCGGTGAGCCTCGCGCAGGCGGCCGAGTAGGCCCGCCCCCCCGACATGCCGGGCGGGGAGGGGCCTCTTCCCGCGCGGCCAGGCGCCCGGCCGGCTGTGCGCAGGCGGCCGGGCGCCGATCTCTCCGCCTCCGGGCGGGATGCGAGCAGGAGCGAGTGCGATGAGCGAAGCGATCCGGACCGCCTGTCCCTACTGCGGCGTCGGCTGCGGCGTGCTGGCGACCCCCGACGGCCGGGGCGGCGCCGCCATCGCGGGCGATCCGGAGCATCCGGCGAACTTCGGGCGGCTGTGTTCCAAGGGCTCGGCCCTGGGGGAGACGCTGTCGCTGGAGGATCGGCTGCTGACGCCGCGGATCGGCGGGCGGGAGGCGAGCTGGGACGAGGCGCTGTCGCTGACGGCGGCGAAGTTCCGCGAGGCTGTGGACGCGCACGGGCCGGATTCGGTGGCCTTGTATGTCTCCGGCCAGCTGCTGACCGAGGACTATTACGTCGCCAACAAGCTGATGAAGGGCTACGTCGGCTCGGCCAACATCGACACCAACTCGCGGCTGTGCATGGCCTCGGCGGTGGCGGCCTATCGGCGGGCGTTCGGGACCGACACGGTGCCCACCTGCTACGAGGACCTGG
>CAXGVP010000523.1:0-3506 GCA_964013055.1 uncultured Albimonas sp. | reverse complement strand
GTCGTCGAGACCGCGATCCTCCCCGGCGCCGCCGCGACCGCGGTGGTCGAGGACGCCGAGCGCTGGGGCGCGGACATGATGGTGATGGGCGCCTACGGGCATTCCCGCATCCGCTCGATGATCATCGGCTCCGTGACCGAGGAGCTGCTGCGCGGCTGCCGCCTGCCGGTGTTCCTGTTCCGCTGATCCGCCTTGCGCGGCCGGTGGGAATCGCCGACCCTCGTTCCATGCCCCTGCCGCCCGTCGAGGCGCCGGCAGGGGCGTCCGATCCGCCCTTCGGGGCGCCGTCCTTGAAATTCCGGCCGGTTTCTGGTATCTACTTGCTCCAGAGACCAGACAGACCTGCAGAGGTTCCGATGTCCGAGTTCAAGATCCGTTTCCTGGCCATGACGCTGGCGGCCCTGGCCGTCGTCGCCCCGGCCGCCCAGGCGCTCGCCACGACCATCGTGCCCTGAGCCCCGCGCGCCGACCCTTCGGGGCCGGCGACGTGTCGATCCGATCGCCAGCCTGCCGAATGCGTTTTCGGCGGGCCTTAAGCGTTTATGTCGACATTTGAACCGCGTGGGGCGGCGGACTCGGTGGGAGGCCGGGGGCGAAGGCGGGATCCGCGGCGCGGACGGCGCCGTCAGTCCAGCGCCGCCTCGATCTGCCTGAGCCGCATCCGGAAGCGCAGGTAGCGGGTGCGCTGCTCGCCAGCGACGATCAGGCGGACCAGCCGGTCGCGGTCCATCGTGGCGTCCAGCGGCGGCAGGTCCTGCGGCCGGGTCAGCGCGATCGCCCGGTTCAGGTGCGCCACCGCCAGCGGCTCTCCCCGATGCTCGGTCCACCGCTTCAGCTCGCCATAGGCGTGGCGGCGGTCGTGGGTCAGGCGGGCGACCTCGTATTCGGCCCGCGACAGGGCCAGGAACTCGGCCCGGAAATAGCGGATCGTCGCCTCGGGGTAGGCGCCCACGAAGCAGGCGTGGATCTCCTCCATCCGAGCCAGCCGCGCGTCGAGCTGCACCAGCTCGGAGCCGAAGCGCTCGAAGTTCTGGGCGACCTGCACGGGCTTGTCGACCACGGCCAGGCGCAGCTGGTAGTGGGCTTCGGTCAGATACTGGAAATAGATCTTCCGGCGCACCCGCTCGTAGTCGATGTCGGGCCAGGGCTCCTTCGCGGGCGGGGTCTCGACGGTCTCGCCGTCGCCCTCGTCGTCGGCGGAATGGGCGGGGGCGCAGTCGGGCGAGCCGTCCTCGAGATGGCGCACGAACGGGGCCTGGAAGGTGTTCAGCAGGTCCCGGCCGCTGTGCTCGAAGCGCAGCGCCGCGCGCATGTCGGCGGGCCGGCGCTCCAGCTCCGGCGTGCGCAGCAGCAGCTCGTTCTGGTAGAACTTGACGATATAGCGAAGCCACGCCCGCCGCGCCGTATCCGGGCGCTGCTCGACCCCGCCCAGCGGCAGGGCGGGGTAGGCGTCGAGCCACTTCTGCAAGGTCACCGCAGAGCCCAGCACGTCGCCCAGGAAATTCGCCTGCAACGCGTGCACGATGCGCGCGTAGGGGATCTGTCCGTCCGCCTCCATCGCCTTGCAGAACCGTGCCGGTCCGTCCCTGAGCCGCAGCTCGGTGTCCGGCGCGCAGACGTCCCATTCCGCGATCTCGTCGTCCTCGACCCGGTCGATGTCGTCGAGGCCGTTGAGCACCGCCACCTCTTCCTTGAGCCCGCGGGAGAAGGCCAGCATCCGGATGCAGGGGTCGTCGTCGCCGTCGGCGATGCGGGAGAGCGTCTTCCAGGTGTGGTTCCCCTGCATCCGCACCAGGGCGCGGACGAAGTTTCCGCGCATGACGCTCACGGCGTCTCCGGCGCCGGGCGCGCCGCCGGCGCCGCTGCGCCGGTCCACGGCGTCGGCGAACAGGCGATAGGCGTTCAGCGCCGGCCGCATCAGCGTCTTGCTCAGCTCCCGGTCCAGGGTTCGCGAGGCGACCTGGGCGAAGCAGGCGGTGACCGCGCGCAGATTGCCCTCGACGTTCTCGCTGTAGCGGCGGATCGGATCGATCGCCGTCAGGCAGGCGGCCCGCCCCGCCAGCGCGCAGACGTAGTCGAGATCGCGCGTCGACTGATCCACCACCACGCCCAGCCTCTGCGCGCCGATCACCAGCGTGTTGCCGTCGCCGGTCGAGTCGGTCTCGCCCTGCTCGGCCTCGAAGGTTCCGGTCTCGCCCGTCTCCAGCGAGTCCAGCGTGTCGTTGAGCGAGACCTTCAACCCGTCGCCGCTGAACGACAGCTGGATGTTGCGCAGGAAGTTCGGCGTCTCGGTCAGCACCACGGCGCCGATCAGCACCAGCGCGAACAGGCCGAAGCTGAGGTCCGACTTGCGCAGCCAGAAGATGCGCAGCTGCTCGACCTCCTCGGCCGCCGCCCGGCCGCGGGTGAACATCCAGTGCGCGCCCAGCAGCCCCAGCAGCAGGCCGAAGACCAGCTGTTGATAGAACGGCTGCCGCCCCATGCCGAGATCGCCCTCGATCTCGAGATAGAGCAGCAGGACCGAGCCGATCAGCAGCCCCCAGAATGGCGCCTGCCCGAACCAGAAGCTGCGATGGCGCGAGGCCAGCCGCCGCGCGATCGCCGCCTCGCGCCGCTGAAGGTAGATCGACAGCGCGCAGAACACCGCCAGGGCGATGCTGAGGACGATCGGCATGGCGACGCACCCATTGCAATTCAAATGCGAATCGAAGGATCGCAGCGGGTAGACGCAGCGTCAACCGGCGCGCGCCGAGCCCTGACGGCCGGCGTCAGAACAGGATCGAGAAGCGCCGCTCGATCGCCTCGAAGGTCCGGTCGAGGATGTCGGCCTGGTTGCGGAACGCGAAATAGAGCGCCAGCAGCAGCAGGCCGATCGCCACGCAGGTCGCCACCGTTCCGCCCAGGGTGAAGGTCGCCCCCGCCGCCAGCGCGAACGCCAGGGCCTTGGCGAGGTCGGCCCCCATCCGGAACCGCCGCAGCGGGCCCAGCGTCGCGTCGGTGAACGACTGCAGCGCCTCGGACGAGGAGGTCACGCGGTTGGCCAGCACCTGCACGGCGCCGGTGTCGCTCATCGCCGAGACCGAGGCCGACAGCCGGTCCTCGTCGCCGGCGTGGATGGCGTCCAGCGCCTCGCGCACCCAGGCGCGGCAGACGCTCATCGCGTGGTCGAATTCGGCTCCAAGGCTCATCGGGCAATCCCCCGCCGGTCCCCCGCGGGGGGCGTTTCAATCGCCCGGCAGGGTGGCGCCTCGCAGCGGGTGACGCAACGTCGCTTTCGCGCGGCCCCTCAGCGTTTCTTGCTGCTCGAGCCCCGGTAGGCCCGCGTGCCCGGCTTGCCGGCGGTGGAGCGGCCCTTGGCCTTCACCGCCTCTTCGGCGGCCTCGTCCACCGCGGACTGGCGGGCGAGCGGATCGTCGGCGATGGCGAGCTCCACCGCCTCCAGCCGCTTGATCTCGTCGCGCAGGCGGGCGGCTTCCTCGAACTCCAGGTTCTCGGCGGCCTTGCGC
>CAXGVP010000522.1:0-3508 GCA_964013055.1 uncultured Albimonas sp. | reverse complement strand
CCCGGGCGACCTGCGCCGGAACTCATCGAGATGAAGGACAACGGCGAGACGCCGGACCCCTATGCGACGCTGGGCGTGTCGAAGACCGCCGAGGCCAAGGAGATCCGCGCGGCCTACCGCAAGCTGGCCAAGTCCAGCCACCCGGACCTCAACCCGGGCGACCCCGCCGCCGAGGCGCGCTTCAAGCGCATCGGCGCGGCCTGGGCGCTGCTGGGCGACCCCGAGACGCGCGCCCGCTTCGACCGCGGCGAGATCGACGGCTCGGGCGCCGAGACCCCGCGCCATGGCTACTGGCGCCACCACGCCGGCCAGCCGGGGGGCGAGCGCTACGACGCCTCGGGCGGCTACGACGATTTCGCCGACATGTCGGAGGTCTTCGCCGAGATGTTCCGCCGCCGCGGCGCCCAGGGCGCCCCCGGTGCAGGACAGGGCGGCTCAGGCCAGGGCGGCGCGGGATGGGGCGGCGCGCGGCACGGCGGTCCGGGGGGCGGGCCGAGGGGCGGACCGAGGGGCGGACCGGGGGACGGTCCGGGCATGAGGATGCGCGGCGCCGACCTGAGGCTGGCGATGGAGGTCGAGTTCCTCGACGCCGTCTACGGCGCCACCCGGGGGATGCGGCTGCCCGACGGCCGGGCCTTCGACATCACGATCCCCGCCGGCGTGCGCGACGGCGAGGTCGTGCCCCTGCCCGGACAGGGGCTGCCCGGCGCCGGGGGCGGCCCCCCCGGCGACGCGCTGGTCGAGGTCTCGGTCCGCCCGCATCCCGTGTTCGCGCGGGAGGGGGACGACATCGTGCTCGAGCTGCCGGTCTCGCTCGACGAGGCGGTGCTGGGCGGCAAGGTCGAGGTCCCGACGGTCACCGGCAAGGTGACGATGACGCTGCCGGCGGGGACCTCCTCGGGGCGGGTGCTGCGGCTCCGGGGCAAGGGGGTGAAGCCCTCCGGGCGGCCGGCGGGGGACCAGAAGGTGACGGTGAAGATCGTGATGCCCGAGACGGTCGACGACGAACTGAGGGCGTTCATGGAGCGCTGGAAGGCGTCGCACGCCTACGACCCGCGCGCCGAGCTGAGGAGGAAGACATGAGGTTCGCCGAGACCGAGGCCGCCGCCCGCGCCGGCGTGAGCCTCGCCCGCGTCCAGGTCTGGGCGACCGAGGGCTGGGTGCGCCCCGCGCAAGGCGCGGCCGGGCCGGTGTTCGACGCGCTCGACGTCGAGCGCCTGCGCCTGCTCGCCCGGCTGAGCGACGAGCTGGACCTGGGCGAGGAGGCCCTGCCCGTGGTCCTGTCGCTGATCGACCAGCTGCACGGGATGCGGCGCGAGATGCGCCGGCTGGCCGTAGCGCTCGACCGCCTGCCGCCGGAGCTGCGCGCGCAGGTGGCCGCGGACTGCGCCGGACGCGAGACGGGGGACGGCTGACGCCACCCCCCGCCCCCCCACCGCCTCGGGCGGTCAGGCGGGCGCGGCCTCGCGCTCCGCCTCCGCCACCCGGCGTTTCACATCCCAAAAGCTGTCGGGCGAGACCGAGAGCCCGTCGATCCCCGCCTCGACCAGCAGGCGGGCGTAGGCGGGGTCGTCGCTGGGGGCCTGGCCGCAGAAGCTGACGGGGATGCCGGCGGCATGGGCCTTGGCGATCACCGTGCGGATCATCCAGGTCACCGCCGGGTCGCGCGCGTCGAACAGCTCGGCCAGCCGGTCGGAGTCCCGGTCCACCCCCAGCGTCAGCTGGGTGAGGTCGTTGGAGCCGATCGAGAACCCGTCGAAGCGGGTCGCGAACGCTTCGGCCAGGATCACGTTCGAGGGGATCTCGCACATCATCCACACCTTCAGGCCGGCGCGGCCCCGCTCCAGCCCGTTGGCGGCCATCTCGGCCAGCACCCGGTCGGCCTCGGGGACCGTGCGGCAGAAGGGGATCATCACCACCACGTTGTCGAAACCGAGATCCTCGCGCAGGCGGCGGATGGCGCGGCACTCCAGCGCGAAGCCCTCGCGGTAGGCCTCGGAATAGTAGCGCGAGGCGCCGCGGAACCCGATCATCGGGTTCTCCTCCTCCGGCTCGAAGGCGTCGCCGCCCGGCAGGTGGGCGTATTCGTTGGTCTTGAAGTCGCTCATCCGGATCACGACCGGGCGCGGATGCATGACGGCGGCGATGCGGGCGAGGCCGCCGGCCAGCGTCTCGACGAAATAGTCGCGGGGATCGGCGAAGCCGCGGGTCAGGGCGGCCAGCCTCTCGCGCGTCTCCGGGTCGCCGACCCGGTCGGGGCGGCACAGGGCCATCGGGTGCGCGCGCACGTGGTTGGAGATCACGAACTCCATCCGCGCCAGCCCCACCCCGTCGGCGGGCAGCCGCCACCAGCGGAAGGCGGCGGAGGGATCGGCGAGGTTGAGCATCACGTGGGTGCGGGTGGCGGGCAGGTCCTCGAGGCGCTGCTCGTGGGAGTCGAACTCGGCGCGGCCGTCGTAGACCACGCCCAGGTCGCCCTCGGCGCAGGAGACGGTGACCTCGCGCCCCTCCTCCAGCAGCTGCGTGGCCGTGCCGGTTCCCACGATGGCGGGCAGGCCGAGCTCGCGGCTGACGATCGCGGCATGGCTGGTGCGCCCGCCACGGTCGGTGACGATGGCGGCGGCGCGCTTCATCACCGGCGCCCAGTCGGGATCGGTGGTCGAGGTGACCAGCACCGAGCCGTCGCGAAAGCGCGCGATGTCCTTCGCCTCGTCGATGCGCTGCACCGGGCCGGCGGCGACGCCCTCGCCCACGCCCAGCCCGGTCAGCAGGCGCGCGCCCTTGCGCCGGATCGTCCAGCTGCGCAGGGCGCCGGCGGCGACGCGGGACTGCACCGTCTCGGGCCGGGCCTGGACGATGAACAGCGCCCCCTCCCGGCCGTCGCGGGCCCACTCGATGTCCATCGGGCAGCCGTAATGCGCCTCGATGGTCGCCGCCGTGCGGGCGAGCGTCAGCGCCTCGGCGTCGGAGAGGACGAAGCGCGCGCGGTCCTCGGGCGGGGTGTCGAGGGTCTGCGTCGTGCCGTCGGGGCGCAGGCTCATGCAGCGCTCCTTGGCGCCGAGCCGGCGGGAGACGACGGGGCTCAGGTCCGCGCGGTCGAGCAGCGGCTTGAACAGCTGGTGCTCGTCGGGGGTGGAGGCGCCCTGCACGATGGTCTCGCCCAGGCCCCAGACCGCGTCGACCAGCACCACCCGGTCGAAGCCGGATTCGGTGTCGAGGGTGAAGATCACCCCCGAGCCGCCCTGGTCCGCGCGCACCATCCGCTGCACCCCGACCGAGAGCGCGATCTCGATCCCCTCGAAGCCCTTCATGCGGCGGTAGGCGATGGCCCGGTCGGTGTAGAGCGAGGCGTAGCAGGCGCGGCAGGCCTCCAGCACCGCGTCGGCGCCCGAGACGTTGAGGAAGGTCTCCTGCTGGCCGGCGAAGGAGGCGTCGGGCAGGTCCTCGGCGGTGGCGGAGGAGCGCACGGCCACGGCGAGGTCGGGGGCGGGCAGGTCAGGGGCGGGCA
>CAXGVP010000521.1:0-3512 GCA_964013055.1 uncultured Albimonas sp. | reverse complement strand
CGCCTCCGGCTCTGGCTCGTCCAAGCCCGCCTCGTCGACGACGGCCCGGTCCACACCGGCCGAGACGAAGCCCGTCGCCAAGCCCGCCACGGCGAAAGCGGCGGCCCCGAAGCCCGCGTCTCAGACCCCGCCTGCCTCGAAGCCCGTCGCCGCCAGGCCTGCGCCTGCCGCGTCCCGTCCCGCCGCGCCGCGCCCCGAACCGAAGCCGGCCGCCCGCCCGGCTCCGGCCGCGGCGCCGGCGACCGAGGACGACCAGGACTGGTCGGAGTTCTGAGCCGATGACGCGCACCCTTCAGCCCGGGTCCGACGGCCCGCCGCGTTCCGCCCTTCCCCCGGCATCGGCCGCCCGTGGGAAGGAGACGGACAGCTATGGCGGCGAGTTCGTGATGTCGGACGCCGAGTTCAACCGCATCACCGCCAAGGTCTTCGACATCGCGGGCATCGTGCTGAAGGACCACAAGCGCCAGATGGTCTACACGCGGCTGTCGCGCCGCCTGCGCGCCACCGGCCTGACCTCCTTCGGCGCCTACATGGACCTGATCGAGCGTCCCGAGGGCAAGGGCGAGATGGTGCAGTTCACCAACGCGGTGACCACCAACCTCACCTCCTTCTTCCGCGAGGGCCATCACTTCACCCACCTGCGCGAGCAGGTGCTGGAGCCGCTGGGCAAGGCCGGCAAGAACCGGATCCGGGTGTGGTCGGCCGGCTGCTCGACGGGGGAGGAGCCCTACTCCATCGCGCTGACCGCCCGCTCGGCCGCGCGCAGCCTCGCCAGCGTCGATTTCCGGATCCTGGCGACCGACCTCGACACCAACGTCCTGGCCACCGGCAAGGGCGGCGTCTACCCCGAGGCGCGCGCCGCGGACATCCCGGCGGAGCTGCGCTCGGGCGCGCTGACCCGCACCGGGGACAAGGTCGAATTCTCCAGCCAGGTCAAGGCGATGATCGCCTTTCGCCAGCTCAACCTGCTGCACCCCTGGCCGTTCAGGGGCCCGTTCGACGCCATCTTCTGCCGCAACGTGCTGATCTATTTCGACGCCGAGACCAAGGCCGAGCTCGTGCGCCGCTACGCCGAGGCGCTGACCGACGACGGCGTCCTCTACCTTGGTCATTCCGAGTCCCTGCTGGGCGAGCATCCGCTGCTTCGCTCCGAGGGCCGCACCATCTACCGGAGGCGAAAATGAGCGCGCTGAACGGGCGCGCCGCAGCGCCCTATTTCGATCCGAAGATCGGCGCCCAGGCGATCTCGGTCCTGCCCGGCCACCATGCGGTGACCGATCTGGCGGAAACCGCGGTCACCACCCTGCTGGGGTCCTGCGTCGCCGCCTGCATCCGCGACGTCGACAAGGGAATCGGCGGTCTCAACCACTTCCTGCTGCCGGGGGAGGACCGAACCGACGGCGCCCGCTCGGCCCGCTACGGGGTCCATGCGATGGAGGTGCTGATCAACGACATCCTCAAGCGCGGCGGTCGCAAGGACCGGATGGAGGCGAAGGTCTTCGGCGGCGCGAACGTGATCGACGTCAGCTCGAAGGACACCGTTGGCGCCCGCAACGCGCAGTTCGTGAAGGATTACCTGCGGATGGAAGGGATCCGCCTCGCCGCCTCCGACTGCGGGGGGGAGCGGGCGCGCCGGGTCTACTTCTTCCCCTCCACCGGCCGCGCCTCGGTGCTGCGGCTGCCGGCCTCCGAATCGCGGGTCATGCGCCGCTCCGAAACCCAGCTCGCCCAGCAGGCCACCAAGGCGCCTGCCGCCGGCGGCGTGGAGCTGTTCTGATGCCCGCCCTCGGCGCCGCTCCCCCGCACGGGCGCATCCGTGCCGTGGTCGTCGACGACAGTCGGCTGATGCGCGGCATCATCAAGGCCGCGCTGGAGGCCGAAGGCGACGTCGAGACCGTCGGCCTCGCCGGCAACGTCGCCGAGGGTCGGCGCATGATCAAGGAGACGGACCCCGACGTCGTCACCCTCGACGTCGAGATGCCCGGGATGAACGGCCTGGAATTTCTGGAGAAGATCATGACCTTGCGGCCGACGCCGGTGGTCATGGTCTCGACCCTGACCGCGGCCGGCGCCGACGCGACGCTCGCCGCGCTGTCGATCGGGGCGGTCGACGTGGTGCGCAAGCCCAGCGGCGCCGACCCGATGGGCTCGTTCGGGCGCGAATTGCGCGACAAGGTGCGCATGGCCGCCCGCGCCCAGGTCCGTCGCGCGGCCCCGCACGCCCCCCGGCCGGTCGCACGCCCGCCGGATCCGCCGTTGCGGCAGACGCGGGCCGTCGTCGCCCCCCCCGCCGGCCCGCGCGGCGGCGCGCCGGCGGCCGCGCCCCCGGCGATCCCGGCCGCTGCCGGCGCCGCGCCGGCGGCCCCGGTCGCCGCGCCGGCGGTCGAGCCTGTGGTCGCCAGCGGCTGGAAACGCTCGTTGATCGCCATCGGCTCCTCCACCGGCGGCGTCGGCGCCATCGCCGAACTGCTCGAGGGGCTGCCTGCCGACCTGCCCCCCGTCGTGATCACGCAGCACATGCCCGAGGGCTACACCGCCCGATTCGCCCGTCGTCTCAGCGAGAAATACGGGCGCGACGTGGCCGAGGCCCGCGACGGCGAGGCCCTGCGCAACGGCATGGTGCGCATCGCCCCCGGCGCCCGCCACCTGGAGATCCAGGCCGCCTCCGGCCGCCTGGCCACCCGCCTCGGCGGGTCCGAGACCGTGTCCGGCCACTGCCCGTCCGTGGACGTGCTGTTCGGCTCGGTCGCCCGCGCCGCCGGCCCCTCGGCCGTCGGCGTGATCCTGACCGGCATGGGCCGCGACGGCGCCGCGGGTCTGCGCGCCATGCGCGGCGCAGGAGCCGCGACCCTGGGGCAGTCCGAGCGCACCTGCGTCGTCTACGGCATGCCCCGCGCCGCCCGCGACCTGGGCGCGGTCGAGGAGGAGCACGACCTCGACCGTCTCGCCACCCGCATCATCGATTTCGCCCGTACCGCGCCGTCCCGGCGCGCCGCCCTCGGAAGCTGAGGAGAGCCCGAATGCCCGCAGCCAAGTCCCTGAAGGTGCTGGTCGTGGACGACCAGCAGACCATGCGCGGCCTCGCCCGCCAGTGTCTCAAGCGTCTCGGCGTCGTCGACGTCACGCTCGCCGCCGCCGGCGACCAGGCGTTGGAGGCGATGATGGCCAAGAAATTCGACGTGGTCATCTCCGACCTCAACATGCCCGGCCTGTCGGGCGTCGAGCTGGCCCGCAAGATCAAGGAGCACCCGGTGTTCAAGTCGATCCCGGTGTTCCTGGCCACCTCCGACGCCTATCGCGACCAGGCGGTGGAGGGCACGGTGGACCACTTCGTCGCCAAGCCCTTCTCGGTGGCCGACATGCGCGCCGCGATCGAGACCCACCTCGGCGCCCTGACCTGAGGGCGGCACGCTCCCGTTCCGACCCCGGGCCGCATCGGCGTCCCGGGCGCCTCGTCGACTCCGCTCGCCCCCGGCGACGGATGACCCGGGCCCGGCGCGCGCCGGCCGGCG
>CAXGVP010000520.1:0-3517 GCA_964013055.1 uncultured Albimonas sp. | reverse complement strand
CCCGCCGGAGGCTCCCCCCTCCGATAACTCCCCCAACGCCCCCCCACTCACAGGCCCAGCCAAGCCCGCCCGCAGGGCGCCTGTAGACCGCTCCCCGTCCCAGGCCGCCCCCGGCGCCCGATGCGTCGCCCCCGGGCTCGCATCCCGGCCTCTCCCGGTCTAGGACTGCCGCTGGAAGCCGCCCATCGGAGCCGCCATGACCGACGCCCCCGCCGACCCTCTCGTGATCTTCACCCCCTCGGGCCGCCGCGGCCGCGTGCCCGCCGGCACGCCGGTGCTGCAGGCGGCGCGCAAGCTGGGCGTGGACCTCGACTCGGTCTGCGGCGGCCGGGGCATCTGCTCGCGCTGCCAGATCACCCCCAGCTTCGGCGAGTTCTCCAAGCACGGCGTCGTCTCCAGCCCCGAGGCGCTGAGCGAATGGAACAAGGTCGAGCAGCGCTACAAGGACAAGCGCGGCCTGACCGAGGGCCGCCGCCTCGGCTGCCAGGCCACGATCCGGGGCGACGTGGTCATCGACGTGCCCCCCGAATCCCAGGTCCACCGCCAGATCGTTCGCAAGCGCGCCGAGGCGCGCGACATCACCCTCGACCCCGCCGTCCGCCTGCATTTCGTCGAGGTGGCCGAGCCTGACATGCACCACCCCTCGGGCGACCTCGAGCGCCTGTGCGCCGCGCTCGCCGAGCAGTGGGGGGTGACCGGCGCCACCGCCCCCCTTTCCCTCCTGCACCGTCTCCAGAAGGCGCTGCGCGCGGGCGAGTGGAAGGTCACCGCCGCCGTCCACACCCCCGCCGAGGGCGCCGCCCCCCGGATCCTCGAGGTCTGGCCCGGCCTGCGCGAAAAGCCCGTCTGGGGTGCGGCCATCGACCTCGGCTCGACCACCATCGCCTGTCATCTGGCGGACCTTCAGACCGGCGAGGTCGGCGCCTCGGGCGGCGTGATGAACCCCCAGATCCGCTTCGGCGAGGATCTGATGAGCCGGGTCAGCTACTCGATGATGAACCCCGGCGGGGCCGAGGAGATGACCCGGGCCGTGCGCCGCGCGCTCGCCGACCTGCTGGCCGAGACCGCGAAGGAGGCCGGCGCCGAGCCCGGCGACATCCTCGAGACGGTGATCGTGTGCAACCCGGTGATGCACCACCTGGTGCTGGGCATCGACCCGGTGGAGCTCGGCTGGGCGCCCTTCGCGCTGGCGACCTCCGATGCGGTCGCCTGCACCGCGGCCGAGCTGGCGCTCGACATCCACCCCGACGCCCAGGTCTACCTGCTGCCCTGCATTGCGGGCCATGTCGGCGCGGACGCCGCCGCGGTGGCGCTGTCGGAATCGCCCCACACCTCCGACGACCTGGTGCTGATCGTCGACGTGGGCACCAATGCCGAGATCCAGCTGGGCGACAGGAACCGGGTGCTCGCCTGCTCCTCCCCCACGGGCCCCGCCTTCGAGGGGGCGCAGATCTCGTCCGGCCAGCGCGCCGCCGCCGGCGCGGTGGAGCGGGTGCGCATCGACCCGACCACGAAGGAGCCCCGCTTCCGCGTCATCGGGCAGGAGATCTGGTCGGACGAGGAGGGCTTCGACGCCTCGCGCATCACCGGCATCTGCGGCTCGGGCATCATCGAGATCCTCGCCGAGATGCGCCTCGCGGGGATCATCGACGAGGACGGGGTGATCGGCTCGCCCGATCAGACCGGATCGGCGCGCTGCGTGGCCGACGGGCGCACCTGGGCCTATGTGCTTCATGACGGCACGGCCGAGGGCGGGCCGCTGGTCTCGGTCACCCAGAACGACGTGCGCGCGATCCAGCTCGCCAAGGCGGCGCTGACCGCGGGCGCGCAGCTGCTGATGGACCGCATGGAGGTCGAGACGCTCGACCGCGTGGTGCTGGCGGGCGCCTTCGGCGCCCATATTTCCCCCCTGCATGCGCTGGTGCTGGGCATGATCCCGGACTGCGCGGTCGACAAGGTCACCTCCGCCGGCAACGCCGCCGGCACGGGCGCGCGCATCGCGCTGCTGAACCGGGGCGCGCGCCGCGAGATCGAGCAGGTGGTGCGAAAGATCGAGAAGATCGAGACCGCGATCGAGCCCCGCTTCCAGGAGCATTTCGTGGGCGCCATGGCGATCCCCCACAAGACCGCCCCCTACCCCGAGCTCGCCAAGGTCGCGACCCTGCCCGCCGTGACCTACGGCGGCGCCGGGGGCGGCGATGCAGGCGGCGGCCGCCGTCGCCGCCGCAGGGGCTGAGACGGCGCGGCCGCGGCGTCGGAGGGGCCGGCGGCCCCCGGCCTCGCACCCGCAGACCACGGGCAGCGAACGCCCCCGCCTGCATGGCCCGGGGCGCTCCCTCGCGCACGGCCCCGCGGCGGCCCCGCCTCGAGGCCTCCCCTCCCCCCAGGCGCGGGCCCCGGGCTTGACCCGGGGCCTCTCCCCGGCCGGCCGGACGCGCGCGGCCGGAGACACGCGCGCCGCCCGCCGCTTCGCCCCCGCGTTCCCCGCCCGCCTCCGTGGCGCCCGGTCCACGCATCGGGAGCCGAGCCGCCCGCCGTCTGCGGTCCCGGCCGGCCTTGCAATGCCGAGGCGACGCGCCCGGGCCCTCGGTCGGGCGAGCCCGAGACGCGGCCATCGGGCGGGTCGGCGCCCGCCGGGGGCGTGGCGCGAGGGTCACGGGCGGGGGCGGCGCGGGTCCAGTCGCTGGGCGCGGGCGCGGCGCGGCCCATCTCTCACGGCGACGTTGAACGCAGGGCCCGCCGGCGCCACGCTCGCTCCACCCCGGGGAGCGGGCCGGCGCCGGGCCGGCCTCGCCGTCCCGCAACCGGCCGGAGCCCGCGCCAGATGACCGACGATCCCCGTCCCCCCCGCCGCCGCCCGCGCCGCCTGCACCCGCTGCTGAGGCCATGGGCGAGCGAGGCGAAGGCGGGGCGGATGGACCGGCGGGAGTTCCTGGGCCTCGCCACCGCGCTGGGCGCCTCGGCGGCGACGGCGCACGCGCTGCTCGGCCTGCCCGCGCCCCGCGCCCGGGCGCAGACGGCGACGCCGGGGGGGACCCTGCGCTGCCAGATGACGGTGATGCCGGTGAGCGACCCCCGCGCCTTCGAGGCCTCGGAGATGGGCAACGTCGCGCGCGGCTTCGTCGAGCCGCTGGTCCGCTACACCGCCGATTTCGTGTTCGAGCCCTGGCTGCTGGCCGACTGGGAGGTCTCGGACGACGCGCGCGCCTGCACCCTGCATGTGCGCAAGGGCGTGACCTGGTCGAACGGCGATGCGTTCGACGCCGCCGACGTGGCCTTCAACCTGACCCGCTGGTGCCAGGCGGGGGCGCCGGGGAACTCGATGGCCTCCCGCATGGCCGCCCTGATCGACCCCGAGACGGGCGAGGCGGCCGCCGGCGCCATCGAGCAGGTCGACGACCACACCCTCCGCCTGAGCCTGCGCATGGGCGACGTCACCCTGATCCCCAGCTTCGCCGACTATCCCGCCCTGATCGTGCATCGCGGCTTCGAGGCGGCGGGCGCCGACCTCTCGGCC
>CAXGVP010000519.1:0-3520 GCA_964013055.1 uncultured Albimonas sp. | reverse complement strand
ACCATGCCGTCGGCGCGCAGCTCGGCCAGGCGGTCGAGCGCCTCCTCCGCCCAGCCGTCGGGGGCGGAGTGGAGGCGGGCGGCCTCGGAGAGGTCGACGGCGAAGTCGCACATCAGCCGCTCGATCACCCAGGCGCGCAGCCGGTCGTCGGCGTCGACGGCGAGGCCGCGCGCCACCGGCAGGCGGCCGGCGGCCACCTCGCGCGCCCAGGCGCCGGTCTCCGAGACGGCCTGCGCGAAGCCGAAGGGCGTCTTCGTGATCGCCGTGGCGCCGAGGCCCAGCAGCGTCTCGGCCGTGTCGGTGGTGTAGCCCTGGAAGTTGCGCCGCAGCCGCCCCTCGCGCGCCGCCACGGCCATCGGGTCGTCGGGCAGCGCGAAATGGTCGAGACCGATGCGCTGGTAGCCCAGGGCCTCGAGCGTCTCGGCGGCGGATTCGGCCTGCGCGGCACGCTCGCCGGGGCCGGGGAGCGCCTCCTCCGGCATCATCCGCTGGTTCTTCGCCATCCAGGGCACATGCGCGTAGCCGAACAGGGCGATGCGCTGGGGTCCCATCTCGGTCGCGCGGATCACGGTGCGGCGCAGGCTGTCGACGGTCTGGTAGGGGAGGCCGTAGATCAGGTCGAAGCTGACCTCCTCGAGGCCCACGGCGCGCATCGCCTGGGTGGCGGCCTCGACCATCTCGGGGGGCTGCACGCGGTTGATCACCTGCTGCACCTGGGGGTCGAACTCCTGCACCCCGAAGGAGGCGCGGGTGAAGCCGAGCCGCCCCAGCATGGCGGTCATCTCGGGCGTCAGGGTGCGGGGGTCGACCTCGATCGCCAGCTCCGAGCCGTCGCGCAGGTCGAATTTTTCGCGCACCAGATCCATGATCCGGGCGAGATCCTCGGGCGAGAGCGAGGTCGGCGTCCCCCCGCCCCAGGCCAGATGCGAGACCGCCATGCGCCCGGGCAGCGCCTGCGCCGTCAGCTCGATATGGGCCAGCAGGCTTTCGACATAGTCGGCCACCGGCTCGTAGCGGCGGGCGAGCTTCATGTTGCAGCCGCAGTACCAGCACATCTTCCGGCAGAACGGAACGTGGAGATAGAGCGAGACCGGCGCGCCGCGATCCAGCCGCGAGAGCCAGTCCCGCAGCTCCGACGCCTCGAAGTCCGGCCGGAAGTGCGGCGCGGTGGGGTAGGAGGTGTAGCGCGGCGCGGCGCGGCGGGCGTAGCGGGCGATGACCGGGTCCATGGCGGGTTCCTCGCGGCTGGAGCTCGGGGGACCGATTAGCCCTGCAACCGTTGCCATGGGATGACCTGGATCAACCGGAACGGTTGGTCGCAGGGGATTTCCGACGGCCGGCCCGCAGGGCGCCGCCGCGGGGCCGACCCGCGGCGCGTCCCGGCCGAAGGCGGCGGACCCGCCCCCGGCATCTGTCGACCGACAGTCTTGGTTAGAAATCTTAATAAACGCTTGCGAAGGCTTGCCCCCTCAGCGTCCGGTCAAGACCGAGCGCACGGCCGGCGGCAGCGCCGAGCGCGGCGCGCCAAGCAGACGCGGCCGCTCGCCGTCGAGTTTCAGCGCCGCGATGAAGGAGCCGTCCTCACGGTGAATCGCGATGGCGGCATAGGCCTCGGCGCAGTTGTGCGGCCAGCAGCCCTCGCCGACGATCCAGTCGCCCTCGACCACCATCGCCTGCGAACCGACGGCGATGGCGTTGCGCAGGGCGTCCAGAGTCTCCCAGCCCATCAGGGCGATCAGCCGGGGCTCGTAGTCAGCGGCGCGGAGATAGTCGTAGGGGCTGTGGCCGATCCAGGCGTCGGGGTCGCCCTCAGCGGCGGCTGCTAAGGGGCTGCGCTCCAGCGGCAGCTGCCGCTCGAACACCTGGGCGCCGTCGAAGATGTAGGCGACCGGGCCGGAGCTCGGATCTAGGGGAGGCATGGTGACCGTCGCCGTCTCGGAATCGTGCGTCACCTCGATACGATCTGAGCAGGTCCCGAACTCCTCGCTCAGCCGCAGCGCGCCGCGCGTCGTGTCCAACCACCGGTAGGTTGCCGGACAGGCGTTCCCCCCGCTTGAGATCTGGACGAGGACCAGGTTCCCCAGCCGGCGCGCGAAGGAGGCGTACCAGGCTGCTTCGCCAAGCGAGATCACGTGCCCGCCGACGGACACCGCCGCTCCGCCGTCTGCACGTTTGATCACCCGCGCCTCGCCCGAGGGCGTGGACAGGCTCTCCTCGGCAAGGGCCGGGACGGACAGAGCGCCGATCGTGAGGGTGATGAATAGGGAAAGCAGGACCTTCATAGAAATCTCCAGAGTAATACGGTACGCTTTGATAGCATGGGAGCGAGCCGCGGCGAGGCCCTGTTGCGCCTTTCGAGGCAAGGCGAAGCACCGCAGGCACCGTCTCCGGAGGCGTCGCCTGCGCCCGCGCCGGCGTCAGCCGTGCTTGACCACCAGGGTGCGCAGGGTGGTGAACTCGCGCAGGCCCTCGAAGCCCTTCTCGCGGCCGTGGCCGGACTTGCCCATGCCGCCGAAGGGCAGCTCGATGCCGCCGCCGGCGCCGTAGGCGTTCACGAAGACCTGCCCCGCGCGGATCCTGCGCGCCACCCGCAGCGCCCGCGAGCCGTCCTTCGACCAGACGCCGGCGACCAGCCCGTAGTCGGTGCCGTTGGCCATCGCCACCGCATCCGCCTCGTCGCGGAAGGTCAGCAGGGCGAGCACCGGGCCGAACACCTCCTCGCGCGCCAGGGCATTGTCGCGGGGCGTGGGGGCGAAGAGGCGCGGGCGAACGTAGTAGCCGCCTTCAGGGGCCTCGGCCGAGATCTCGCCCGAGGCGGCCAGCGTCACGCCGTCGGCCTCGGCCCGCTCGACGAAGCCGTCGACCCGGGCGCGCTGGCGGGCGGAGATCACCGGGCCGAGGTCCATGTCCGCCTCGGGCGGACCCGCGCGCAGGGCGCGGAAGCCGGCGGCCAGCCGCTCGCCCAGCTCGTCGGCGAGGCTCTCGTGCACCAGCGCGCGGGAGCCGGCCGAGCAGGTCTGCCCGCAGTTCTGGATGATCGCGTTCAGGATCACCGGCGTCACCACGTCCAGATCCGCATCCTCGAACACGATCTGGGGCGACTTCCCCCCCAGCTCCAGCGTGCAGCCCGCGTGATGGGCCGCGGCGGCGATCTGCACCTGCGCCCCGGTCTCGGGCGAGCCGGTGAAGGAGACGAAGTCGACGCCCGGATGCGCCGCCAGCGCCGCCCCTGCGATCCGGCCGAGGCCGGGGACCACGTTCAGCACCCCCTCGGGCAGCCCGGCCTCGGCCAGCATCTGGGCCATGCGCAGCAGGCTCAGGCAGGCGTCCTCGGCCGGCTTCAGCACGCAGGCGTTGCCGGCCGCCAGCGAGCCCCCGACCGAGCGGCCGAACATCTGCGCGGGGTAGTTCCACGGGATGATGTGGCCGGTGACGCCGAAGGGCACGCGCTCGGCCACCGCCAGCACGCCCTCGATGGTGGGGATCGCCTCGCCATGCAGCTTGTCGGCGGCGCCGGCGT
>CAXGVP010000518.1:0-3524 GCA_964013055.1 uncultured Albimonas sp. | reverse complement strand
GATCTCCAGCCGCATCCCCACCCGCAGCGCCGCATCGAGGTTCGAGAGCGGCTCGTCGAACAGGAACGCCGCAGGCTCCCGCACGATGGCCCGCCCGATGGCGACGCGCTGGCGCTGCCCGCCGGACAACTGGCCGGGCCGCCGGTCGAGGTAGTCGGTCAGGTTCAGGACCTTCGCCGCGTTCTCGATCCGCTTGTCCTGCTCGGCCTTGTCCATCCCGGCCATCTTCAGCGGAAAGGCGATGTTCTTGCGCACCGTCATGTGCGGGTAGAGCGCATAGCTCTGGAACACCATCGCCAGCCGACGCTTCGCCGGCGGCATCCCCGTGGCGTCCTCGCCGTCGATCTCGATCACCCCGCCCGAGACATCCTCCAGCCCCGCGATCAGCCGCAGCAGCGTGGACTTCCCGCAGCCGGACGGCCCGACGAAGACCACGAACTCCCCGTCCTCGATCTCGAGGTTCAGCGGCGGGATGACGTGGACATTTTCAAAACTTTTCTTCACGTCCTTCAGAACGATGCGTCCCATGGGCTTTCTCCGTCCCTTGTTATTTCACGGCGCCGAAGGTCAGCCCGCGCACCAGCTGCTTCTGGGAGAACCAGCCCAGGATCAGGATCGGCGCGATGGCCATCGTCGAGGCGGCCGAGAGCTTGGCGTAGAACAGCCCCTCGGGGCTCGAGTAGGAGGCGATGAAGGCGGTCAGCGGCGCGGCCTTGGCCGCCGTCAGGTTCAGCGTCCAGAACGCCTCGTTCCACGCCAGGATCACGTTGAGCAGGAACGTCGAGGCGATCCCCGGCAGCGCCATCGGCGTCAGCACATGGATGATCTCCGCCCGCAGGCCCGCCCCGTCCATCCGCGCGGCCTCGAGAATGTCGCCCGGGATCTCGCGGAAGTAGGTGAACAGCATCCAGATGATGATCGGCAGGTTGATCAGCGTCAGCACGATCACCAGCCCCAGCCGCGTATCCAGCAGCCCGATGTCGCGGAAGATCAAATAGATCGGCACCAGCACGCCCACGGGCGGCAGCATCTTGGTCGACAGCATCCACATCAGCACGTCCTTCGTCCGCTTCGCGGGCACGAAGGCCATCGACCAGGCCGCGGGGATCGCGATGATCAGCCCCAGCACGGTGGACCCCAGCGACAGGATCACCGAGTTCATGAAGTGCAGGAAGTAGTCCGACCGCTCCTGCACCGTCGCATAGTTCTCCAGCGTCCAGTCGAAGGCCAGGAACGAGGGCGGCGAGGCGATGGCCTCGGCCTCGGTCTTGAAGCTGGTCAGGATGGTCCACAGGATCGGGAAGAAGATCGCGAGCGCGATGATCCACCCGAAGACGGTCGCGACGACCTTGCGGTTGGTTGTGACGGCGCGGGCCATGGCTTCACAGGTCCAGGTTCTTGCCGATCATCCGCATCAGGAAGAATGCGACGATGTTGGCGAGGATGATGGCGAAGACGCCCCCGGCGGAGCCAAGCCCCACGTCGAACTGCAAGAGCGACTGCGCGTAGATCAGGTAGGTGAGGTTGGTGGACGCATTCCCCGGCCCCCCGTTGGTGGTCACCAGGATCTCGGCGAAGACCGACAGCAGGAAGATGGTCTGGATCAGGATCACCACGGTGATCGCGCGCGCCAGATGCGGCAGGGCGATATGCCGGAAGCGCGAGAACGCCCCCGCCCCGTCCATCTCGGCGGCCTCCAGCTGCTCGCTGTCCAGCGACTGCAGCGCGGTCAGCAGGATCAGGGTGGCGAAGGGCAGCCACTGCCAGCTCACGATCAGGATGATGGACGCGAGCGGCGCCTGCGCCAGGAAATCGAACGGCTCCAGCCCCAGGCCCTTGGCCAGTTGCCCGAACAACCCGTTCACCGGATGGAAGAGCATGTTCTTCCACACCAGCGCCGAGACGGTGGGCATCACGAAGAACGGCGCGATCACCAGGATGCGCACGATCCCCCGCCCCCAGATCGGCTGATCCAGCAGCAGCGCCAGCAGCACGCCGCCGACGATGGTGATCGCCAGCACGCCCCCCACCAGCAGCAGCGTGTTGATCACCGCCGGCCAGAACGCCGGATCGGTGAAGAAATAGGTGTAGTTCTCGATCCCCACGAACGGGTTCGCGCCGGGCATCAGCAGGTTGTAGCGCAGGAACGAGAAGTAGATCGTCAGTCCCAGCGGGATCAGCATCCAGCCCAGGAGCAGGATCACCGCCGGCGAGATCATCGTCCGCGCGGCGGCGCGGGAATGCTGGGTCGCCATGGCCCGGTTTCTCCGGTGTGGTGTGCGAACTTGGTTGGGGCTCCCGCCGGGGGCCGCAGGCCGGGGCGGGGAAGGGTCGGGGCCGGGGGGAAGACCGGCCCCGACCGGGGGGGCGTCGGGACCGGCGCGGAGGAAGCGCGCGCCGGTCCCGGGAAGTCAGGCGGACCGATGTGGGGTCAGTAACCCGCCCGCTTCATCTCGCGCGCCGTCAGGGTCTGGGCGTTGGCCAGCGCCTGCTCGGCGGTGATCTGCCCGGCGAGCGCCGCCGAGAACTGCTGGCCGACCGCGGTGCCGATGCCCTGGAACTCGGGGATCGCCACGAACTGCACGCCGACATAGGGCACTTCGTCCACGGTGGGCTGCTGGGGATCGGCCGCGTTGATCGACTCCAGCGTCATCTGCGCGAAGGGCGCCGCCGAGGTGTACTCGGGGTTCTCGTAGAGCGAGGAGCGCGTGCCCGGCGGCACGTTGGCCCAGCCCTCCTTCGAGGCCACCAGCTCGGTGTACTCCTTCGAGGTCGCCCACTCGACGAAGGCCTTGGCGGCCTCTTCCTTCTCGGTCCCCGCAGGGATGCCGAGGTTCCACGCCCACAGCCAGTTGCCGCGCTTGCCCAGGCCGTTGTCCGGCGCCAGCGCGAAGCCCACCTGGTCGGCGACCTGGCTGTCGTTGGGGTTGGTCACGAAGGAGGCCGCCACGGTGGCGTCGATCCACATCGCGCACTTGCCGGTCTGGAACAGGGCCAGGTTCTCGTTGAACCCGTTGGACGACGCGCCCGGAGGCCCGTAGTTCTCCATCAGGTCGAGGTAGAAGGTCAGCGTCGCCTTCCACTCGGGGCTGTCGAACTGGGGGGTCCAGTCCATGTCGAACCACTTGGCGCCGAAGCTGTTGGACATGGCGGTCAGGAAGGCCATGTTCTCGCCCCAGCCGGCCTTGCCGCGCAGGCAGATGCCGTAGACCTCGTTGGCCTTGTCGGTGGTGGCCGCCGCGATCTCCTTCACCTGGTCCCAGGTCGGCGCCTCGGGCATCTCCAGGCCCGCCGCCTCCACGAGGTCCTTGCGGTACATGACCATCGAGGACTCGCCGTAGAAGGGCGCTGCGTAAAGCGTGCCGTCCACCGTCAGGCCGCCGCGGATCGCGGGCAGCAGGTCGTCGACGTCATAGCTCTCGGGCAGGTCGTTGAGACCCACCAGCCAGCCCTGCTTGCCCCAGATCGGGACCTCGTAGGTGCCGATGGTCATCACGTCGTACTGGCCGCCCTTGGTGGCCACG
>CAXGVP010000517.1:0-3525 GCA_964013055.1 uncultured Albimonas sp. | reverse complement strand
GACCGGAGGGGGCGAGTCGCTCAGGCAGCCCCGGCGAGAGACGGCTCCGGAGGACAGGCGCGGGCGCCCTGTTCTTGGGTGAGTCAGGAGCCCGCCGGAGGCTCCACCCCCGGCGATCCCTCCCGACCTCCCCCCACGAGCAGGCCCGGCCAAGCCCGCCCGCAGGGCGCCTGTAGACCGTTCGGCGCAACGCCGGCCCCCACGGAACCCTCTTTCCTTCTCCCCCGATCCGGTGCATAAGCCCGCACTTCCGCGACGGACCGCGCTGGACGACATCCCGGCGTGCGCCCGACCGGAGCGGAGGGCCCCAGGCCCCCGCCGATGAACCCCCAAGCCCAAGGAGGCCCCCGATGTCGATCACCGTCGAGCGCAAGGAAGCGCTGATCAAGGAATTCGCGACCAAGGACGGCGACACCGGCTCGCCCGAGGTCCAGGTGGCGATCCTCACCGAGCGGATCACCAACCTGACCGAGCACTTCAAGTCGCACAAGAAGGACAACCACTCCCGTCGTGGCCTTCTCAAGATGGTGGCCCAGCGCCGCAAGCTGCTGGACTACGTGAAGGGCAAGGACGAGGATCGTTACAAGACGATCATCACCCGCCTCGGCATCCGTCGCTGAGCCGTCAAGGCGCGCCCCTCGGGCGCGCCTTTCGCCATCTGGCAGGCCCCGCACGGGCCTGACGGAGGGCGCCCGAGAAGGGAAGGCGACGCGCGGCGCGCCCTCCTGACCCCGCCGCCCCACGGGGCGGAAGCCGCGATGCGCGAGGGCTCCTCTCCGGGAGGGGAGATCGGCCCCGCCCCTCCGTCCGTTCGTTTCCGCCCCAGGTCCCGGGGTCGAAGCGTCTGCGATACGAAACCAGGGACCCGCGCCCGCACCGGCCCGGCCGGGGGCGCGCAACGCGGACGCCGCAGCGGCGGCGACCCGCCGAAGGGAAACGAGAATGTTCCAGATCCACAAGAAATCCATGGAGTGGGGCGGCGAGACGCTGACCCTCGAGACCGGGCGCGTGGCGCGCCAGGCCGACGGCTCGGTGATGGCCACCCTGGGCGAGACCACCGTCCACGCCGCCGTCACCTTCGACAAGAAGCCGAAGGAAGGTCTCGATTTCTTCCCGCTGACCGTCCACTACCAGGAGAAGATGTACGCCGCGGGCAAGATCCCCGGCGGCTTCTTCAAGCGCGAGGCGCGCCCCTCCGAGAAGGAGACGCTGACCTCCCGTCTGATCGACCGGCCGATCCGCCCCCTGTTCGTCTCGGGCTTCAAGCACGAGACCCAGGTGGTCTGCACGGTGATGTCGCATGACCTGGTCAACGACCCCGACATCGTGGCGATGATCGCCGCCTCGGCCGCGCTGACCCTGTCGGGCGTGCCCTTCATGGGCCCGATCGGCGCCGCCCGCGTCGGCTTCTGCGATGGCAAGTACGTCCTGAACCCCGACGTCCAGGACATGCAGAAGCTGATGGAGAACCCCGATCAGCGTCTGAACCTAGTCATCGCCGGCACCAAGGACGCCGTGATGATGGTCGAGTCCGAGGCCTACGAGCTCTCCGAGGAGGAGATGCTGGGCGCGGTGACCTTCGGCCACGAGGCGATGCAGCCGGTGATCGACATGATCATCGACCTCGCCGAAGAGGCCGCCAAGGAGCCCTTCGACTTCACGCCCCCCGACCGCTCGGAGCTGTTCGCCAAGGTCAAGGGCCTGGGCGAGGACGCGATGCGCGCCGCCTTCGCCGTGAAGGACAAGCTGGAGCGCCAGGACGCCATCGCCGCCGTGCGCGAGACGGTGAAGGCCGGCCTCTCCGAGGAGGACCTCGCCGACGGCTCCGCCCTGAAGGACTGCTTCAAGAAGCTGGAGTCGACGGTCCTGCGCGGCGACGTGATCGCCGGCGGCGCCCGCATCGACGGCCGCGACCGCACCACCGTGCGCCCGATCCTGGCCGAGGTGGGCGTGCTGCCCCGCACCCACGGCTCGTCGCTGTTCACCCGCGGCGAGACCCAGGCGATGGTCGTGACCACGCTGGGCACCGGCGACGACGAGCAGATCATCGACGCGCTCGAGGGCGACTGGCGCGAGCGCTTCCTGCTTCACTACAACTTCCCCCCCTACTCGGTGGGCGAGACCGGCCGCATGGGCGCGCCCGGCCGGCGTGAGATCGGCCACGGCAAGCTCGCCTGGCGGGCGCTGCAGGCGGTGCTGCCGGCGGCGACCGACTTCCCCTACACGATCCGCCTGGTCTCGGAGATCACCGAGTCCAACGGCTCCTCGTCGATGGCCACCGTCTGCGGCGGCTCGCTGTCGATGATGGACGCGGGCGTGCCGCTGAAGGCCCCCGTGGCCGGCGTCGCGATGGGCCTGATCCTCGAGGACGACGGCCAGTTCGCGGTGCTCACCGACATCCTGGGCGACGAGGATCACCTCGGCGACATGGACTTCAAGGTGGCCGGCACCGAGAACGGCGTGACCTCGCTGCAGATGGACATCAAGGTCGCCGGCATCACGCCCGCGATCATGAAGCAGGCCCTGGCCCAGGCCAAGGACGGCCGGATGCACATCCTGGGCGAGATGGCCAAGGCCCTGACCGCCGGCCGGCAGGAGTTCTCGGCCCACGCTCCGCGCATCGAGACCATGCAGATCAACCCCGACAAGATCCGCGAAGTGATCGGCTCGGGCGGCAAGGTCATCCGCGGCATCGTCGAGGAGTCGGGCGCCAAGGTCGACATCAACGACGAGGGCCTGATCAAGCTGGCCTCCCCCGACGCGGCCTGCATCGAGAAGGCGCGCGAGCTGATCAACTCGATCGTGGCCGAGCCCGAGGTGAACAAGATCTACCGCGGCAAGGTCGTGAAGATCATGGATTTCGGCGCCTTCGTGAACTACTTCGGCAAGCGCGACGGCCTGGTCCACATCTCCCAGATGACCCACGAGCGCGGCGCCAACCCCAAGGACATCGTCAAGGAGGGCCAGGAGGTTCGCGTGAAGCTGCTGGGCTTCGACGACCGCGGCAAGACCCGCCTGTCGATGAAGGTCGTCGACCAGGAGACCGGCGAGGAGATCGTCAAGGAGAAGGAGGAGGGCTGAGCCTTCCCCTGACTTCGTGACGCTGCGAGGGGCCCCGGAAACGGGGCCCTTTTGCGTTTCGGGGCGGCCCTGCGCGACCGGGGCCCGGCCCGCGAGCCCTTTCCCCGCCGCCTGCGCGAGGGCGCCGGGGCAAGGGCGCCGGCGTCCTGAGGCGCAATGCCGATCATCCCGCCCGCTGCGCGGCGACGACGGGCAGGCGACGCCGGGGCAGGCGACGCCGCGCTTCCCGGAACGGTCGATCCGCATCCCAGAGGGGCGGGCTCCCGGGCCCGCAGGCGCCCTGCGGGCGGGCCTGGCTGCGTCGCGCGGGTCGGGATGGGGGCGTGGGCGACCGGGGGGGAGCCTCCGGCGGGCTCCGGACCCACCCAAGAACAAGCCCCGCGCCTGTCCTCCGGAGCCGTCCATCGCGTCTGATGCCTGAGCGACTCGCCCGGCCCCGTCAAG
>CAXGVP010000516.1:0-3526 GCA_964013055.1 uncultured Albimonas sp. | reverse complement strand
CCGCCGTGCCGCGGCCGCCCGCGGGGCTGGCGCTGGCGGGCGGCATCGTGGCGCTGGCCGGCCTGCGCCGGCGGCGCGGCGGCGCGCAGGCTTGACCCCGGCCGGTCCGGGGCCGAGCGTGGCGCCCGGAGCGGAACGGAGGGGCGGATGCAGGACGGCGGTCAGAACGGCGGGCAGAGCGACGGGCAGGGCGAACGCCAGGCCGGGCGCAGGGCCATCGTGGTCGGGGCCGGGATCACCGGCGTCGCCGCCGCGATCCGGCTGCGGCGCAGGGGCTGGGCGGTGACGCTGGTCGACCGCGCCCCGCCGGGCGACCGCGGGGCGGCGAGCTTCGGCAACGGCGGCATCCTTGCGCGCTGCTCGATCGTGCCGGTGCCGGTTCCGGGCCTGCTGGCCAAGGCGCCGCGGATGCTGCTCGACCCCGGCGAGCCGCTCTACCTGCGCTGGTCCTACCTGCCGCGGATGGCGCCGTTTCTGGCGCGCTACCTCTCCTACGGGCGCGCGCACCACGTCCGCCGCATCGCCGCGGCGCTGGCCGGCCTGACCGGCGACAGCGTGGACGAGCACCGGGCGCTGGCCGCGGGGACCGGGGCGGAGCGGTTCATCGAGACCGGCGACTACGGCCACCTTTTCCGCAGCCGGGCCGAGTACGAGAAGGACGCCTTCGGCAACGCCATCCGCGCGCAGCATGGCTTCGTCCCCGAGGAGGTCGACCGCGCCGGGCTGCTGGAGCGCGACCCCGCGCTGGGCGAGGCCTGGACCTTCGGCGCGATCTACCCCGATCACGGCTGGATCGTGAACCCCGGCGCCTATGTGGCCGCGCTCGGCGAGGCCTTCGCGCGCGAGGGCGGCGTGATCCGGCGCGCGGAGGTCGAGGCGCTCGACGGGACCGGCAAGGTGACGCTCGCCGGCGGCGCGACGATGCGCGCCGACCGGGTGGTGCTGGCGGCCGGGGCATGGTCGGCGAAGCTCGCCGCCGGGCTCGGCCTGCGCCTGCCGATGGAGAGCGAGCGGGGCTATCACCTGGCGCTGAAGTCCCCCTCCAGCCGGCCCGCGCATCCGTGGATGGTGGGCGAGGTGAAGGCGGTGACCACGCCGATGGACTTCGGCATCCGCATGGCGGGGATCGTCGAGTTCGGGGGGCTCGAGGCCGGGCCCTCGGCCGCGCCGCCCAAGCTGCTGCGCGCCGCCGCGGCCCGGATCTGGCCGGGGCTGGAGTGGGAGGCGGAGGAGGCCTGGATGGGCCACCGTCCGGTCCTCGCCGACAGCCTGCCGGCCATCGGTCCGATCCCCGGCGCGCCGGCGGTGGTGGCGGCCTTCGGCGGCCAGCATGTCGGCCTGACGGCGGGGCCGCGCATCGGCCGGCTGGCCGCGGCGCTCGCCGCGGGCGAGGCGCTGAACGAGGATCTCGCGGCCTGCGACCCCGGCCGCTTCCGGTAGGGCGCGCAGGGTCCGTAGAAGCGGGTCCGTAAAAGATCGTTTCCCCTGAAAGAGTTGTGGGCGGCGCCGGGGCGGCGACGCCGGGGGCGGATCGCGCGCGATCGTTCGCGGTTTCGCGCCGGGTGCGTCGCTTGGGCGGCTGCGCGGAGCGGGCTGCGCGTGGTTGCCTTTCGCAGGTGCGAAGGGCGCGAGGGGCGCCCCGCCGACCGGAGGGCGATGGCGATGCATGGCGAGGGAAGCGTCCTGGGCCTGTCGGATGTCGCGCTGGCGATGGCGGCGCTGGCGCTGAGCGGGACGCTGGGGCTGATGCTGGGGGGCCTCACGGTGGGGGGCGTGGGCCTCGGGATCGGGGGGGTGCTGTTCGCGGGGTTGTTCGTGGGGCATCTCGCCGGGCTGGCGGGGGTGGGCTTCGACCCCGACACGCTGGAGTTCGTGCGCGAGTTCGGCCTGATCGTCTTCGTCTACACCATCGGCGTGCAGGTCGGCCCCGGCTTCTTCGAGAGTTTCCGGCAGTCCGGCCTGCGGCTGAACGCGATCGCGGCGGCGATCGTGGGGCTGGGCGTGGCGGTGACCGTCGCCCTTCATTTCGTCGTGGGCATCGACGTGCCGGCGCTGCTGGGGGTGATGTCGGGGGCGGTGACCAACACGCCGGGGCTCGGCGCGGCCAGCCAGGCGCTGAAGGACGCGGGCGTCGACGCGGCGGCGCTGACCCGACCCTCGATCGGCTACGCGGTGGCCTATCCGTTCGGGATCGTGGGGATCCTCTTGACCATGCTGGCGCTGCGCTTCGCGCTGCGGGTGCGCGTGGCCGACGAGGCCGCGGCCTGGGAGGCCTCGCGCCGCGCGGGCGCGGGGGCGCTGCCGACGCTGGACGTCGAGGTGACCAACCCCAATTTCGACGGCCTGCCGCTGTCGCAGGTCCCGGGACTGTCGGACGAGGCGGTGATCTGCTCGCGCCTGCGCCGGGGCGGGCGGCTGTCGACGCCGGGGCCGGAGCAGCGGCTGGCGCTTGGCGATGCGCTGCATCTGGTGGGGCCGGCGGAGCGGCTGGCGCAGATGCGCCTGATCCTGGGGCGGGAGGCGGAGGCGCCGCTGAGCACGCACGCTCCCGATGCGACCATCGCCTGGGGCCGGGCGGTGGTCACCGAGACCCGGGCGCTCGGCAAGCGCATCGCGGCGCTGGGGCTGATGGAGCGCTTCGGGGTGCGCATCTCGCGCGTGGACCGGGCGGGGACCGAGCTGGTGGCGCGCGGCGCTCTGCCGCTGCAGTTCGGCGACGTGGTGACGGTGGTGGGCCCGAAGGCGGCGCTGGCGCGCGCGCGCGCCGTGCTGGGCGACCAGCGCGGGCGGCTGGAGGCGGTGGATTTCCGGGCGCTGTTCCTGGGCATCGGATTGGGGGTTCTGGTCGGCTCGATCCCGATCATGGCGCCGGGGCTGCCGGCGCCCTTGAAGCTGGGGCTGGCGGGGGGGCCGCTGATCGTGGCGATCCTGCTGGCGCGGCTGGGGCATCTGGGTCCGCTGGTGTGGTTCATGCCGCCGACCGCCAACCACGCGTTGCGCGAGTTCGGGATCGTTCTGTTCCTGGCGGTGGTGGGGATCAAGGCGGGCGACCGGTTCATCCCGGCGCTGGTCGAGGGAGACGGGCTGCTGTGGATGGCCTGCGGGGTCGCGATCACGCTGATCCCGCTGATGACCATGGGGATGGTGGCGATGCGGGCGCTGGGGCTGGATTACCTCACCACCTGCGGGGTGCTGGCGGGGGCCTCGACCGATCCGCCGGCGCTGGCCTTCGCCAACGCGATCTCGCCGGTGCAGGCGGCGGCGGTGGCCTATGCCGCGGTCTATCCGCTGGTGATGTTCCTGCGGATCCTGGCGCCGCAGGTGCTGGCGCTGCTGCTGCTGTGAGGGAGGGGGTGCCCGCTGCGGGACTCGAACCCGCACGCCTGTCGGCCAGGGTGTTTAAGACCCATGCGTCTACCATTCCGCCAAGCGGGCGCCCGCGCCTTGCTTAGGACGCCGGCCGGGCGGAGAAAAGGGGTCGGCGGGACGGCTCTGTCGCCCGCTTCGCGGACGAGGCGCCCGCCCG
>CAXGVP010000515.1:0-3531 GCA_964013055.1 uncultured Albimonas sp. | reverse complement strand
AAGCCTCCCAAGGGCCGCCCCCCCCCTCCGCGGGGGGGGGGCGGCCCCGCGATGCGGCGAGGGGGGCGGGGCTCAGCCCCCGCGCCGCGGCTCCGCCCGCGTGGCCCAGACCAGCGCCGGCACGGCGGCCAGCGCCAGCGCCGCCGCGATCCAGAAGAAGGCCGCATAGCCCAGCGCGCCCGCCAGCAGCCCTGCCGCAAGCCCGGTCAGCATCGAGACGGCGGCGTCCATGCTCTGGAACAGGGTGAAGTCGACGCCGGCCTGCGCCGGGTCCGACCAGCGCATGAACTGGGCGTAGAGCGCCACGAACCCCGTCGCCATCACCAGCGAGCCGCCCGCCAGCGCCAGCGCGATCAGCGCCGCCACGGGCAGGGCCCCGGTCGCCGCATGCAGCCCGATCAGCCCCAGCACGCCCGCCTGCACCCCCGCGGCCCCGATCAGCACCGCCCGGATCCCCAGCCGCCTGACCAGCCAGCCGCCGAGCCCCGCGCCCACCACCCCCAGCCCCAGCGAGCCCGCCCCGTTCAGCAGCCCCACCTGCGCGAGGCTCCATCCCTGGTCGATGAAGAACGGGCCCAGCAGGCCCATCGCGGTCTTCTGCGCGGTGACATGAATGGCCGCCAGCAGCAGCCCGCGCCGGATCTCCGCCCGCGCCAGCGCGACCCGCAGCGAGGGCCGGGGGCCGGGCGCGCCGACGGGCTCTCCACGGCCGACCCGGTGCAGGAACGGAACCGCCAGCAGCGCCACGACGAGAGCCGCGAGCCCCACCGCAGGCCCCCAGCCGATCCAGCCGACGGCCGCGAGGAACGCGCCCGCCCCGAGCGCATGGCCCAGATACCCGCCGCCCACCTGGGCCGCGTTCCCCCAGCCGAGCTCGCGGTCGCGCAGGCTCTGCACCGCGTAGCCGTCCACCGCGATGTCCACCGTCGAGGTCGCGCAGGCCACCGCCATCAGCGCCGCCAGCGTGACCAGCAGCGGCGTCGGCCCCACGATCCCGGCGAGCGCCAGCCCCGCGACCGCCGCCGCCCCGCCCGCCAGCACCACTGCCCCCGACCGCGCCGGGCGGCCCGGGGGCAGGCGGAAGCGCTCCACCGCCGGCGCCCACAGGACCTTCAGCGCCCAGGGCAGCACCAGCAGCGACAGCAGCCCCACATGCTCCAGCGGCAGGCCCTGCGCGCGCAGCACGGCGGGCAGCCCGCTCCAGGTCAGCCCGCCGATCACGCTCTGGCCCACGTAGAGGCCGCCGATGGCGAGCGTCGCCCCCCAGGGCGAGGCGGCGCGAGGGGGCGCGTCGACGCCCCCTCCGATCTCCCGCCGGCCCATCAGAAGCGGTAGCGCAGGGCGAGGGTCGCGTTCATGCCCTCGTCCCAGTAGCAGAAGCCGGCCGAGCAGGTCTGGTCGGTCGTGTCGAACAGGTTGCGCACGTTGAGCTGCGCCTGGGCGTTGTCGATCCCGATCCGCCCGAGGTCGTAGCTCACCGCCAGGTCGACGAAGACCCGGTCCTCGTTCCTGAAGCTGTTGGCGTCGTCCCCCCAGCTGTCGCCCAGGTAACGCACCCCCGCCCCGAAGCCGAAGCCCTTCAGCACGCCCGCGGGCGGCGTGTAGTGCACCCACAGCGAGGCGACGTCGTTGGGCGTCGCCGACAGCTCGTTGCCCGCGGTGCCCGCCGCGCCCTTCTCGATGGTCATGCGCAGGTGGGTCCAGTTGGCGATGATCCCCAGGCCGTTGTCGAAGCTCGCCGCCGCCTCGAACTCGACCCCCTGCGAGCGCAGGTCGAGCTGCACCTGCCGGTTGATGCCGGTGGAGGCGTCGAAGACCACGCCGTCGGTCTGCTCGATGTCGAAAAGCGCGGCCGACAGCAGGCTGTTGGTCCCGGGGATCGCGTACTTGAGCCCCACCTCCTTCTGCAGCGCGGTCGTGGGTTTCGCGGGCGTGCCCACGGCGGCGGCGACGGGCGCGTAGACCAGCCCGATGTTGGGCGAGAACGACGTCGCCAGGTTCGCATAGGGCGCGAGCCCGTTCCCGAGGTCGTAGCTGACCCCGATCCGGCCCGAGACCGCCTCGTCCGTGGTCTTCGTCCCGACCCGCGCGGCGTCGTAGGAGGTGGTCTCGACATGGTCCCAGCGCCCCGAGAGGAATACGGTCAGGTCGCGCCACACCGCCTGGTCGTGCAGGTAGAGCCCGACCTGGTCCTGGTCCTGCCCGCCCGAATAGGGCACGGCCGAGGACCGGATCGAGGGCAGCGATACGTAGTCGACCAGCGAGTTCGCGTCATACTCCGCCCAGGTGTAGTCGATCCCCGCCAGCAGGGTGTGATCCAACGGGCCGGTCGCGATCTCGACCTGCGCCTGGTTGTCGATGGTGAACTGGGCCATGGTCTCGGTGTAATGCCCCCAGTAGCGCGCCAGCGTGGGCGCCCCGGTGGAATACAGGCCCGAATACTCCAGGTCCGCGTCCACGTCGGCGTAGCGGGCCTTCTGGCGCAGGGTGACCTGCTCGGTCAGCTCGTGCTCCAGTTCCCAGCCGATGCGCCACTGGGTCTGGTCGAAGTCGTTGTATGCGGGGTCCGCCGCGGGGATGCGCGAGGCGACGCCGTAGCTGGAGTTGTAGTAGGCCGCGGTGCCGCCGGTGGTCGCCTCGCCATACTCGCCCAGCAGGGTCAGGGTGGTGTCGGGCGTGATCTCCCAGCTCAGGGCGGGGGCGATCAGCAGGCGGTCGTCGGGATAGCCGCGCAGCTCGGTCTCGGCGGTGCGCGCGAGGCCGGTGAGGCGGTAGCTCAGCGTCTCGGATCCCGGGACCGGCCCGGTCACGTCGAACGCCCCCTGGTAGCGGTCGTCGGTTCCCGCCAGCACCTCGACCTCGCGGAACGGTTCGTCCTTGGGCCGCTTGGAGACCATGTTGACGATCCCGCCCGGCCCCGAGACGCCATAAAGCGACGAGGACGGCCCCTTCAGCACCGCGATCCCCTCCAGCGTCCAGGGATCGTTGCGAAACCAGGCCGAGGGCCCGTTGTAGAGGCGCAGCCCGTCGCGGAACATGCCGGTGTAGAAGGCGGGGAAGCCGCGGATGAAATAGGCGTCGTAGCGGCTGTCGTAGCCGAAGGCGTTGATGTTGGCGCCGGCGGTATAGGCCAGCGCGTCCAGCACGGTGCGGGGCTTCTGGTCCTCCATCTGGTCCTGGGTCACGACCGAGACCGCCTGCGGGATCAGCCGGATCGGCGTGTCGACCTTGGTGGCCTGGCGCCCGGCCTGCGCCACGTAGCCGTCCTGGAGGAGGGTGGCGTCGGACTCCGCCTCCACCAGGATCGGGCTCAGCACGACGGGCGCGTCCTCCGTCACCTGCCCGCCCGCCGGTGCAGCAACCTCTTGCGCGCCCGCCGGCGCGACGACTCCCTGCGCGCCCGCCGGCGCGACGCCCCCCTGCGCGCCCGCCGGCGCGACGACTTCTTGCTGCGCACGCGCAGGCGCGGCGACCTCCTGCGCGCGCACAGGCGCGGCGACGCCCAGCGTGGCGAGCAGCGCCAGCGGGGCG
>CAXGVP010000514.1:0-3535 GCA_964013055.1 uncultured Albimonas sp. | reverse complement strand
TGACCCGTGCGCGCCCGACGCGCCCCTGACCAAGGAGACCGCCCATGCCCGCCGCCGACAGCCTCGCCGCCCGCATGTACCAGGGCCTCGCGCCCGCCATCGGCGCGCCGCCCGCCGCCCAGCGCACCGCGGGGGAGGCGGTCGCCTCCGCCGCCGGGGGCTTCGCCGAGGCGTTGCGCGCGGGCGAGACCACGGCGGTGAAGGGCCTGGCGGGAGAGGCCGACATGCAGTCGGTGGTCACCGCGCTGAGTTCGGCCGAGATCGCGGTGCAGACCGCGGTGACGGTGCGCGACAAGGTGGTCGAAGCCTACCAGGAGATCCTGCGGATGCCCGTCTGAGCCCCCGGGCCCGGGCCCTCCAACCGCCCGCGAGACCGATGCAGGACGCGCGGTCGCGACGGGCGGAGGACGAGGGACCGGGGGTCGTCGTCCCGCGCTTCGGCGCGGCGTCGACGGCCCCCGAGCCGCTCTCGCCCCACCGCACGGCCCCGGCGACGCCCGGCCCGCCCCCCTGCGCCCGCCGCCTCGGCGGGCGCCTGGCGGCGGACGCCCGAACGGAAGACGAGGCCCCCGATGCGCAGACCGGACCGAGAGACCGGCGGGCGGATGCACCGTCCGCCACGATGCGGCGCCGACGGTCTCCGCCGGCGATCCGGATGCGCCGCGGAGGAACACGGCCGCCATCACGCCGCCCGGGCGGACACGCGCTTGGAGGGTCGCCCCTGGCGCAGGTCGCGAGACGGGGGGCAAGCCGCCTGCGTCGCGACGGCGGAAGCGATGCGATTGCGCCGGACCGGGCCCATCCGGCGAGCCGCGGGCAGCGACCCGTCGCGACCCCTGGCCGCCGGCCGCCAGGTCGGACCACCGCCCGCGGGCCCGTCCGGCGGCGGCGGAGACGCCGCTGCGGCAGGGCCGACCGAAGCGCGCCTCCAGGCGCCGCGGCGCCGCTCCCGAGGGAGCGCGGACGGCGCTTCGGCGTCGAGGAGGCATATCCGCCGGCCGCCGGGGCGTGCCGCTTCGGCAAGAGGATGGGCGGCGCACGGGACGGGTGGACCGAACCGCCCGGCGATCCGGCGACCCCCGCCCGGAGGAGAGGGGACGGCGCTGCGAGCGCCGATGGATATGAGGCGTCGGGCGCAATGGCGTCCCCCGCCCGAAGCGGAGCGGAAGGCGCCGCGGGACCGAAACAGAGGCGACGTCGGGCGCCCTGCGCCGGCAGGAGCGCGGACGGCGCTCCGGAGCCAGGGAGGCCAAAGCGCTGCGCCCGGCCTGTCGCGCTCCGGCCAGAGCGAGGGCGGCGCCGGGATCCGCTGAGACCGAAACGCCCGGCGGAAGGACATGCCGTTCTCGACGGAGACGGGATGGCGCCGCGGCCGATGGGCGGGGATGCCGCGCGCCGTGGCGTCCCGCGCTCGCAGGAACAGGGGCGGCCCCGGGGACGCGGGTCTGCCGCGGAACGGGGGCGGCTGCACCGGCGGACCTGCCCTCGAAGCGGGCCCGGAGCACGGGCCCGCCGCGGGCCGGCCCGCGGGCCGGGGCGCGCGTCCTTCGTTCGCGGAGGCGGCGCGGAATGCCAGGACGGGCGGCGGCGGGCGCCGCTCGCCGCCCGGGAGGGCCGGAGCCTCCGGCCCGTCGACCGACACGCGCGGAGAGCGCCATGGACGATGCGACCCTCTACGACATGATGCGCCAGGGGCTGTGGGCGGCGATCGTCGCCTCGCTGCCGATCCTGACCGTGGCGCTGGCCACCGGGCTCGCCATCGGGCTGGTGCAGGCGCTGACCTCGATCCAGGAGATGACGCTGACGTTCGTGCCGAAGCTCGCCGCCATCGCGGGAACCTTCTGGCTGGCGATGGAGTTCATGGGGGCGGCGTTCCTCGACCTGTGGCGCGATGTGCTCGTGCCGCTGATCGCCCAGGGCGGATGAGGCGCGCACGATGATCGCCCCCCGCCCTCTCCCCTGTGAAACGCGAGGCGCCCGGCCGCCTCAGGCCCCGGCGCGCGCCGCTCGGCCGCCGTTGCCGGGAGGCGACGGGACGGGCCCCAGGCTCGCTCTCGGCGCCTCGAAGCGCGAGGCCGCCGGCGCGGCGCGCGCCACGCTGGCGAGCCGGCCGCCAGGAGAGGGCGAGCGCGGTGGAGGCGAAGGCAGGACTGCCGGCCGGGGGGCTCTCGCGTCCTTGCCGAGCGGCGGACTAGAGGGACTGGTGGGAGCAGGGGCGGCCCTGGCGCGATGGCTGGCAGCGCGCGCGGCGCAGGCGGCAGCGGCATGGCGCGGCCTGCGGGAGGGTTCGGCGACGGGCCGGGACCGGCGCCGCGGCCTGGCCTCGGCCGGCGGCGAAATCATCGGTGGCGCATCGCGCGGCCGCAGAGCGCTCGATGAGGCATTGCGCAGGCGCGGCGCGCTCAATGGGGCGTCGGACGACCACGACGAGATCGACGGGCTGTCGGGCGGACGCTGCGGGGTCGACGGGGCGTCGGGCGGCGATGGCGGCGGTGCTGGCATCGGCGGCAGAGGCGGCGTGGCATCGCGCGACTGTCGCGCGGGCGGCGGGGCGCGCCTCGGTCGTGGGACGGGCGGCACGGGCGGCGGCCATAGGGCGCGCCGCTCCCGCCGGCGATGCGCGGGGCGCGGCGCGGCGCTGGTCCTGCTGGCGCTGGCCGGACCGCCGGCCCTTGCTGCGCCGGATATCGAGGGGGGAGCGGGGCTCGCCGGGCTCTGCGAGGCGGCGGCCGAGCGGGCGGCGCGGGCCGAGGGCGTGCCGCTGCACCTGATGCGCGCGATCTCGCTGGCCGAAACCGGGCGGGCGCTGGACGGGCGGCTCGCGCCCTGGCCCTGGACCGTGAACATGGAGGGGGAGGGCCGCTGGTTCTCCTCCCCCGAGGAGCTGCTGACCTGGGTGCGCCGGCGCCAGGCGCAGGGGGCGCGCTCCTTCGACCTGGGCTGCTTCCAGGTCAACCACCTATGGCACGGCGCGGCCTTCGAGAGCCTGGAGGAGATGCTCGACCCCGCCGCCAACGCCCGCTACGCCGCCCGCTTCCTGCGCGCGCTGCGCGACGAGACCGGAAGCTGGGAGATCGCGGCCGGGCACTACCACTCGCGCACGCCCGAGCTGGCGGAGCGCTACCGCACGCGGGTGCTGCGGATCGCGGCCGAGCTGCCCGACGCCTACGCCCCCGCCGCCGGAGAGCCGCCCGCCCCGGACGGCGCGGCGGCGCCGACCTGGTGGTTCGCCTCGATCTCGCCGCTCGACCGGCGTCCGGGGCTGGGGGCGGCGCCGGAGGTGGATCCGGCCGCGGACGCGCGCGCGGACGCCACGGCGGCAAGCCTCGCGCACGCGTGGCTCGCCTCGGCGCGCGAGGAGGTCGAGAGCGCGGGCGCGATCTCGCCGATGGCGCCGGCGGGCGCAGCGACCACAGGCAGCCCCGCCCGCAGCGCCTGGAGCAGCGTCAGCGGCAACCCCTCGCGCGAGGAGGGATGCGCCAGCACATCCGCCCATTCCATGAGATCGTCGGCCTCCATCGCCGAGATCCGGCCC
>CAXGVP010000513.1:0-3537 GCA_964013055.1 uncultured Albimonas sp. | reverse complement strand
GGCTGGGGGGGCTGGCGGAGCTGACCTACCCGGCGATGACCCTGATGCGCGCCCTCTACGACCGGGTGCTGGTCGAGACGGTCGGCGTGGGGCAGTCCGAAACGGAAATCGCCGACATGGCCGACACCGTGGCGCTGTGCGTGCAGCCGGCCTCGGGCGACAGCCTCCAGTTCATGAAATCCGGCGTGATGGAGGTGCCCCACCTGCTGATCGTCACCAAGGCCGATCTCGGCCAGCCCGCCCGCCGGGCGCTGGCCGACCTGAAGGGCGCCCTGTCGCTGGCGCCGCCGCGGCCGGACGGCTCCGAGCCGAAGGCCATCGCCTGCTCCTCGACCGAGCTGGACGGCGCCGAGACCGCCGTGGAGGCCCTGGAGGCCCGCATCGCCGACGTCCCCTGGACCGTGCTGAAGGCCCAGCGCGACCGCAACGCCAAGGCCTGGGCCGAACATGCGCTGCGCGCGCAATGGGGGCGCCGGGGGCTCGAGGCGGCGACGCCGGACCTCGAATCAGCGCGATTCGGCAGCCATCCGTTTCAAACGGCGGGTCTGGCGATGGCAAGGCTGGAAAACAGCGTAAATGGGGTCTTGCGGCATTAACTCTTTTATCCCACGATTTCAGAGAATTAGACGATAACCCCTCCGCATCCCTGCCTGCGGCAAGGGCATTCCTGCTGGATTTCCCGGCGCCGAACGTGATTACAGGCCTCCGAGACGAGATCACCACAACGACCGGAGAGGCCCGATGGCGCGCAAGCATCATCGCTGGACCGCCGGCCGCACGGCGGCCGCGATCCTTCGTCCGCGAGCTCTCCTGGGCATCGCGATGATTACAGGCGTCGCCCTGACGGGCGTGCTGACGACGACCAAACAGGCCCGCGCGGATGCGCCCAGCTTCGTCACCGCCGCCCTCGGGGCAGAGCGGGCGGCGCTGGCCGGCGTGATGCAGCGCCGCGGAGCGGTGGACCTCGACGCCGTCGAGGGCCGGGTCATGCCGCGCTCCTCGGGGGCGGGGAGCCTGGCGAACCTGGACCTGGCCGACCGCAACACCATGGCCTCGCTGCAGCGGGGCGAGGACCGCACCACGCTGGGCCTCGCCGGCGTCGCCGCGGGCCAGCAGTCCTGGGACGCCTTCGACCAGGCCAAGGCCGAGGGCGGGCCCGAGTGGCGCTGCCTGACCGAGGCGCTCTACTTCGAGGCCCGGGGCGAGAGCCTGGCCGGCCAGGTGGCCGTGGCCGAGGTGATCCTGAACCGCGTCGACGCGGCGGTGTTCCCCGACAGCGTCTGCGGCGTGGTCCGCCAGGGCGCCTCGTCGGGCAGGCTCCACGCCTGCCAGTTCTCCTACAACTGCGACGGCAAGCCCGAGCACATCAACGAGAAGGGCGCCTTCGAGCAGGTCGGCCGCGTGGCCCGGGTGATGCTCGACGGCTGGGCGCGGACCCTGACCGACGGCGCCACCTACTACCACACCACCGCGGTGCGCCCGCGCTGGGCGCGCAAGTTCCACGAGACCGCGGAGATCGGGCCGCATGTCTTCTACAAGCGTCCCGACACGATCGCCCGCAACTGACCGGGCGACGCGCCCGCGGCGGGCGGTCGAATACTGAATCGTTTCATTTGAAACTATCTGCGGGCGGGCTCGGCATCTGTCGGGCCCGCCGCTTTTGCGTCGGTTTTAGAGGGAAATCAACCTATGGTTGACAAGCCGGCTGCAACTAGATGAACATCGTCGCATGTCATTCATGACGGCCCCCCGGAGACCGTGTCCATGCCCCACCTCCTGATCTTCCACGGACGCCTGCATGGCTTCGTCGGACGGATGCTGGACGAGGACTACTTCGCCCCCCGGGTGGCGGAAAACCGCCGGCTGCGGCTCGACGACCCGATGCACGGCGCGCGATCGCGCTATCCCGACGACATGGAGGCGTTGCCGGAGTCGACGCGCCTGGTCTCGGGGATGCTGCCCTTCGGATATCTCGACGGGATGCACGAGCGGATCATGCATGTCTGCGTGATGTCCGACCCCGAAATCGCCTTCCTGCGCTTCGCGGCCGAGCTGCAGCGGCTGCCGCCGGGGGCGGTGCTGCGCCTGGTCGGCGCCCCGCGCGAGACGCTGCCCTTCGACGATCCCGACGCGCTGATCCCCCGGCTGCTGGCGGCGCCGGCGGTCCGGCGCTCGCGGCTGGGGGGGATGACGCGGCTGTGCGCCGGCCTGCCGGCGATCGACGCGGCGCCCTCGGACGAGCGGCAGCTGCGCGCGGCCGAGGCGAACCTGGCGCGGGTGAACTTCCTGTGCGGGGTGGAGCCGCGGCTGGACAGCTTCCTCGACTACCTGTCCGGGATCTTCGGCTGGTCGCCGCCGCGCCAGGGCCTGCTGGCCCGGGTGCCGGCGCCGCTGGTCGCGCCCGAGGCGCTGGGCCCCACCGCGCGCGAGGCGCTGCGCGCGGCCACCGACATCGACCGCCGCCTGTTCGAGCGGCGCATGGACCGCTCGGTCGCGCAGGTCGCCTGACCTCCGGCCGCGCCGCCCGACCCCGGCGTCCCGCGCGAGCTGAACGGGGGGCGTCGTCGGGGGCATCGAGCCCCCTCCGCCGCGCGGCTGGCGCCGCAGGGCCCCTGGCGGGCGGGAGGCGCAGGCGGGCAGGGCGGGGCATGACGCAAGGCGAGGCGGCATGGCGCGCGCGGCAAGGCGCGATGCTGGAGGGCGCGGGCGCTATGAGGCGTGACGCCCGGGCGTCAGGGGGGCGCGGTCGGCTGGGGCCGATGCGCCGGAGGCGGTCAGAGCCAGTCGCGCAGGATCGGGATCAGGGGAATGTCGGCCGGGGGCATGGGATAGTCGCGCAGCGCCTCGGGACGGGCCCAGGCCAGGCGCTGGCCCTCGCGCGACTGGGGCGTGCCCTCCCACTTGCGGCAGATCCACAGCGGCATGAGGAGGTGGAAGTCCTCGTATTCGTGGCTGGCGAAGGTCAGCGGCGCGAGGCAGCTCGCCCAGGTGCCGATGCCCAGCTCCTCGTGCAGCTCGCGGATCAGGCAGGCCTCGGGGGTCTCGCCGGGTTCGACCTTGCCGCCGGGGAACTCCCAGAGGCCGGCGAGCGACTTGCCCTCCGGCCGCTGGGCCAGCAGCACGCGGCCGTCCCGGTCGACCAGCGCGCAGGCGGCGACCAGGACGATCTTCTTCGCGGCGGCCGCGGCGCTCACCCGATCAGCTCCGGTAGTCGGCGTTGATGGTGATGTAGCCGTGCGTCAGGTCGCAGGTCCACACCGTGGCCTTGCCCTCGCCGATGCCCAGCTCGCAGGTGATCTCCAGCTCGGCGTTCTTCATGTAGGCGGCGCCGTCGGCGTCCTTGTAGGACGGAGACACCCAGCCCCCCTCGGCCACCACGATGTCGCCGAAGCGGATGCCGATGCGGTCGCGGTCGGCGGGCTCGCCGCACTTGCCCACGGCCATCACCACGCGGCCCCAGTTGGGGTCCTCGCCGGCGATGGCGGTCTTGACCAGCGGGCTGTTGGCGATGGCCAGCGCCACCTTCTTCGCCGACTT
>CAXGVP010000512.1:0-3539 GCA_964013055.1 uncultured Albimonas sp. | reverse complement strand
CCCCCGCGCCTGCCGGCCACGCCTCCCCACCCGCCCCCCCTCGGCGCGGCCGGCAGCCGCGGGGGCCGAATGCACGGAGCGCGGGCGTCGGCCGGATGCCCTAAGGTCGGGACGGGGGGCGAGCGTAGAGCCCGGCCGGGGCGCGAGCGGGCAGGGGGCGGGCTGTGCAGCCCAACCGGCCGGGGGCGGGCAGGGGCCCGCCGGGTGCGGAGCGCTGTCGGGCAGAGGCGGGCACGGCGCCAGGTGCGGGGCCCGGCCCGGCCGGGGGGCGGGCCTGGGGCCGGGTGCGAAGCGCTGAGGGGCCGGGACGCGGCGGTCTGGCTGGTGGGGACAGGGGGCGGGCCGGGCGCCGGGCGGGGGGGCGTGGCTATCCTTCCGGATAGGGGGCTGCGCCATCCGGGGGCGCGGTCTGGCCCTCCGCTCCGTCGCGCGCAGCGCCAGGTTTTCGTAGAACTGTCTTCAACGGAGCGGGAGCGGCGGACGTCGCCTCGCCGGACCCGACAGACCCGAGGATCGCCGAGATGACCGCCGCCAGCTTCTCCACCGCCGAGCGCGCCGACCACCGCCCCGCTGCGCCGGGCGGCGTTCTGGGGCCGCTGGTGCTCGCCTATCTCGGGGGCGTCGCCATCGGCGCGGGCGTCGTCGCGGCGGGCGCGGGCCTGCTGGCGGGGTTCGTGACGGGGTGGCTCTCGGCCATCGTGCTGACGGTGGCGATCCCGGCCCTGGGCTACTGGCTGCGCCGGGCGCCGGCGCGGGCGGCGGACCCGGCCGACCTGAACGCCTGGGACGCGGATCTCAGGGACGAACTCGAGGCCCGACGCGCGTCGCGGCGCGTGGCCTGAGACCGGTTCCGGCCGCCCGGCCCCTCTGCAGGGGCCTGCGCGCCGCCCGATCCCCTTGCGCTCACCCCCCTGACGGGGACACGCAGGCGGCCGGAACCGAAGTGACCGACGCCGCCGGCAGGGCCGCCCGCCCCGCCGGCGGCGTTTCACGTTCGCACGCCAGCGGTCAGGAGCCGGTCAGGAGGCGAGCAGCGGCCGCAGGCGGTCGCGCAGGCGGGTGTCGCGCACCAGTTCGCCGGTCGCCTCGGCGTCGGCGGCGCGCTCGGGGGTGTAGAGGTTCTCCGCCACATAGCGCAGGGCGTTGGTCTCCAGCAGCTCCTGGTACTGGCGCCGCCAGGTGGTGCCGACCGTCTCCGGCAGGTCCTTGTTGCGCAGGAACGCCTCGCCGCCGCGTCGGATCTTGCGCTCGTAGCGCTCGGGCGAGCGCAGGGTGAAATGCAGGATGTCGAGCAGCCCGCAGGCGACCCGGCCCGGCCGCCCGCCGCGGATCTTGTGGGCGCCGTCCACCACCCGGACCCGCCGGGCGCCGCGATGCGCGTATTTCGGCGGCGAGGGCAGGTCGTGGGGATTGGTGGTGACCGGCCGCCGCCAGATCATGCGCTCGTGGAAGGGCGCGCCGGGATCCTCGATGCACACGAAGCCCTGGTGCCAGGCCTGCGCGGTCGCCCGCCAGAACGGCGCCGCGTCGAGCGTCGCGGCCAGCGAGCGGCCCTCGCGCGGGATCCAGAACTCGTCGGCGTCGGCGTTGATCACCCAGTCGGCGTGGAAACGGGCGGCGGCCATGCGGGCCATCCGGGTCACCCACTCGCCCTGGCGGAAGTCGTCGCCGGGCTCGTGCAGGGGGGTGACCACGCCCTGGCGGGCGAACTCGGCGATGATATCGGGGGTGGCGTCGGTGCTGAGATTGTCCGTGACGATCACGTGGTCGACGCCGGAGTCGAGGTGGAACAGCAGGTTCTCGCGAAGGATGTCGCCCTCGTCCCGCGCCAGGATCGTCATCACCAGGGTCATCTGCGCGCCGCGCTCCGCGCCGGGGAGGGGACGGGCCGCACCGGTCCCGCAAACGGGACATGCGCCGCCGGGGGCGATCCGGGGCGCATGTCCGTCAGGTCACGGGGCCGCGGGCGGAACGCGCGCGCGACGATCAGGCGTCCGACGGGTCCGAGGAGGATGCGGCGCCCGGCGTCGGCGCGGGGGCCGAGGCGCGAGGCGAGGAGGCGCCGTTGGAGAGCGGGTCGTCCGAGCGCTGGACCGAGCCCTCGAAATGGGCGCCGCTCTCGATGGCGATGGTCTTGTGGATGATGTCACCCTCGACCTTCGCGGACGAGGTCAGGCGCACCTTCACGCCGCGGACCCGGCCCACGACGCGGCCGTTGACCACCACGTCGTCGGCCACGATCTCGCCGCGGATGGTGGCGGTCTCGCCGACGGTCAGCAGATGGGCGCGGATGTCGCCCTCGACCGCGCCCTCGACCTGGATGTCGCCGGTGGTCTTGATGTTCCCGGTGATCGTCAGGTCCGAGCTGAGGATCGACGGCGGCGCCTTCGGCTTGGGGGCCGGGGCGGGGGCGGCGGCGCCGGGTCGCGGCGGCGCGGCAGGCGCGGGCGCGGGCTTGGCAGCCTCGTCGGCCCTGGCGTCGATCGGATCGTTGATCTTCGACTTAGAGAACATTGCGCGCGGCCTCGACGTACTTCATGGGGTTGACCGGCTTGCCGTTGAGGCGGATCTCGTAGTGGAGATGCGAGCCCGTCACGCGACCGGTCCTTCCCATATCGCCGATCCGGTCATTCCGCGCAACCCGATCGCCGACCTTGACGCGCGAGGCGTTGAGGTGGGCGTAGACCGTTTCGAACCCGAAGGCGTGGCGGATCTTCACGACCCGGCCGTAGCCCGACTGCCAGCCCGAGAACACCACCACGCCCTCGCCGGAGGCGAAGATCGGCGTGCCGACGCCCGCGGCGAAGTCGACGCCGGCGTGCATCCGCGAACGGCCGTTCTTGGGATCCTTGCGCACCCCGTAGCCCGAGGTGAAGCGGAAGGCCGAGCGGACCGGGGTCGAGACCGGCATCTTGGCGGCCGCGACCTGCATCAGGCTGGCGCGCTCGAGCCCGCCGAGCAGGGTGGCGACGCGCTCGGCGTCGGTCGAGATCAGCTCGGGCGTCGGGGTCTCGTCGACGGGGATGAAGGGCCCGCCTTCGCCGGAGTAGTCGCGGCGCATCTCGGCGACCACGCGGTCGGGGTTCACGCCGACCTTCTCGAACATCGACTCGAGCCCGCCGAGCCCGGCCTGCACCGCATCCTCGAGCTGGGCGAAGAGGCGCGAGCGGGCCTCCTCGGCGCGGGCCTGGTCGGCCTCCATCTTCGCCAGCCGCTCGCGCAGGGCGGCCTGGAGAAGGGCGGCGGCGTCGCGTTCCTCGGTGGTCTGCTCGAGGGCGGCGGTGATCTCGGCGATCGAGGCGGTCCACTCGGCCTCGGCCTCGTTCTCGGCGCCCTTCGCGCGGCTCAGCTCGGCGACCTGGCGCGAGAGCTCGGTGCGCCGACGCTCGGCGGCGTCGCGCTCGGTCACCGCGTCGGCGAGCTTGCCGCGCAGGCTGTCGAGGGCGGCGGCGAGCTCGGCCTCGGACTCGGCGGCCTCGACCAGGCGGGTCTGGCGGCGGGCGAGCTCGCGGGTCATCACCGCGAGCTTGCCCATGGCG
>CAXGVP010000511.1:0-3550 GCA_964013055.1 uncultured Albimonas sp. | reverse complement strand
GCCGGCGTCTCGATCGAGGACACCGCCGTGCCCACGACCGGCGCCTACCCGTTCGACCTGGCGCTGGCGCGGATCGAGGCGGCGGTGGCCGCGGCCCGCGAGGTCGGGATCGTGCTGACCGCCCGCGCCGACGGCTGCATCTTCGGCAGCTACGACCAGGCCGAGGCCGTGCGCCGCTGCCAGGCCTTCGCCCGCGCCGGCGCCGAGGTGATCTACGCGCCGCTGCTGGACGCCGAGGCGACCCGCGCGCTGGTGGCGACCGGCACGCCGGTCAACCTGCTCGCCGCCGGCGCCCTGCGCGACCTGAGCGCCGGGCAGATGGGCGCGCTGGGCGTCGCCCGCATCTCGATCGGCGGCGGGCTGGCGCGGGTCGCGCAGCAGGCGATCCTCGACGGAGCCCGCGCCATGCTCGAACGGGGGGACTTCACCATCCTCAAGGGCGGCGCGAACGCCGCCGAGGTCGAGGCCCTGCTGAACCGCTGAGCGCCCGCGCCCGCGAAGACCCGACCCCGCAGGCGCAGGCGAAGGCGGCGCGGGCGCCGTTCCGGCGCGACACGCTGCGTCCTCCGGCGCCGCTCCGCCCTCCCTTCGACGTCCGGCCGATCCTCGCCGCGCCGGCGCGCAGGAAAGGCTGGAAGCCAAACATAACATATGTTATGTAATCGTCGAACGCCGAGCACCGCAGCTCGCAACGACGGCGCGCGCACAGCGCCGCAGAAGGGAGACGAGACCAGATGGGCCTGATGACCCCGCAGCAATACGTCGAGAGCCTCAACGACGGCCGCGTGATCTACTGGGACGGCGAGAAGATCGACGACGTCACCCGGCATCCGCGCTTCAAGACGCCGATGGCGCTGGTGGCGGCGGACTACGAATACGACGACAACCGCTTCGGCGACCTGCGCCGCTACACCACCGAGGAGGGGGACGAGGCGCACCGCATCTTCCAGATCCCCCGCTCGGAGCAGGACCTGCACACCCGCGTCGAGATGATGAAGCGCACCTCGATCGGGACCCTGGTCTCGGGCGTGTTCATGGCGCTGCAGGCGATCAAGGACGACCTCGCCAAGGTGAAGCCGGAATACGCCGAGAACATCGAGCGCATCTACCGCCACTGCCGCGACAACGACCTGCGCGGGGCCGAGGTGATCACCGACCCCAAGGGCGACCGCACCCGCCGCGCCCATGAGCAGGACGACCCCGACCTGTTCGTGCGCATCGTCGAGCGTCGCCCCGACGGCATCGTGGTCCGCGGCGCCAAGCTGCACATCACCGCCGCCTCGCTGGTGCACGAACTGGTGGTGATGCCCACCAAGGGCATGCGCGAGGGGGAGGAGGACTATGCCGTCTCCTTCTCGATCCCGGTCAACGCGCCCGGCGTGAAGATCATCAACCGCAGCTTCGCCCCGGCCGAGCTGAACGCGTTCGACTATCCCGCCTCGGCGCACCATTCGATGCCCGAGGGCTTCGTGATCTTCGACGACGTGTTCATCCCCAACGACCGCATCTTCCTGGCCGGCGAGGTCAAGCTCGCCTCCCGCCTCGCCCAGTCGCTGGGCCTGTGGGAGCGCGCCGGCGGCGTGGTCGAGGCGGTCCGCAACGGCGAGCTCTACGTCGGCCTCGCCCACCTGGTCGCCGAGATGCAGGGCAAGGAGAAGACCCCGGCCGTGCAGACCGCGCTGTCGGAGCTGATCTGCTACTACGAGATGATCCGCATGGCGCTCGACAGCGCGTGTCGTCACTACGAGAGCACCGAGACCGGGATGGTCCATCCCAACAACCTCGGGATCAACGCGGCCAAGTATTACCTCGCCTCGAACTTCCACGAGATGATGAAGCACCTGCACGACGTCGGCGGCGGGCTGGTGCTGACCCAGCCGCTGGAGGCGGACCTGCGCCATCCGGAGGCGGGCGACTACATCCGCAAGTATCTCCACACCCGCGACGACGTCGACATCGAGAAGCGGATGCGGGTCAACAACCTGATCCGCGACCTGACGGCGGACGCCTATGGCGGCTGGTGGTTCGTGACCACCCTGCAGGCGGGCGGCGGTCTGGCGGCGCAGCGGTTCATGATGAACCGGCTGTTCGACATCGAGGGCGCCCGCGCCGCCGCGCTCGAGGCGGCCGGGGCCGACTGAGGCCGACGCGGCCGGCGCCCCGCCCGCGCGGCGCGCCGGCCGGTTCCGACCGAACCGAAGACGTCGCGATCCGCGGCCGCCGCCCCGCCGGCGGCCCGACGCGACCCCTTTGCCGGAGATCCGCCGGGTGAGCCCCTTCGCCTCGTTTCCCAGCCCCGACGCCCTGCCCCGCGCGGCCGCATTTTCGGCCCCGCCGTCAGCGGGCCCGCGCCTCGGCGGTCAGCAGGTCCAGCACGCGGCTGCGGAAGCCGATCTTGTCGCCATCCTCGAGCGTGACGAGATGCGCGAGGTTGGCCGCCAGCAGGATCTGCGAGCGCAGCCGCGCCTCGGCCGGGGCGAAGCCCATCCGCCCGAAGGCGGCGGCCACGAACTCGACCACCACGCTCTCGGCGTCGTGCAGGGACTTCGCCGCCCGCGGGTCCGAGGTCGCCCACACCCGCATCGCCCGGTCCAGGTCGAACAGCCCCGAGGCGACGCTGCGCGCGGCCAGCAGGCGGATCTGCTGCACCGGGTCGTCGACCTCGCGCGCCACGTCCGCGGCCAGGCGGCTGACCTGGTCGGAGGAATAGAACTCGGCCAGCTGGCCCAGGTAGTCGTCCATGTCCGCGAAGTGGTGGTAGAAGCTGCCCGTCGAGATGTGCAGCCGCTTGGCCAGCTTCGCCAGGCGCATGCCGGCGATCCCCTGTTCGATCAGCAGCCGCTGCCCCTCCTGGAACCAGTCGGCCTTCGACAATCTGCGCGTGCGGGTCACGGACGCTCCCGGGTTGTGAATCGGATCGCGGCCAGTGTGGCCGATCTCTCGGCCCGGCTCAATCCGCCGCCCAGACAAAATCCCTCACGACGCATGAAAACGCGAAATAAAGGAACGCCGCTTCTGCGCACGAGACTTGTATATCTCATGCCAGAATCGCCAGACGTTCGGAAAGGACTTGCCGAATGACGCGCGCCGCCGTTGCGCAACAGGCCGAGGCCGCCGCGCTGAGCCCCATCGAGGAGATCGTCGCCGAGGCCCGCGCCGGCCGGCCCTTCATCCTCGTCGACGCCGAGGACCGCGAGAACGAGGGCGACGTGGTGATCCCCGCCGACGCCGCGGACGCGGCCGCGATCAGCTTCATGGCGGTCCACGCCCGCGGCCTGGTCTGCCTCGCGCTCGACCGCGCGCGGGTCGAGCGGCTGGGCCTCGCCCCCCAGCCGCAGACCAACCGCGCGGGACGCGAGACCGCCTTCACCGTCTCGATCGAGGCGCGCGAGGGGGTGACCACCGGCATCTCGGCCGCCGACCGGGCGCGCACCGTCGCCGCCGCCATCGCGCCGCAGGCGCGGGCCGCGGACCTCGCCTCGCCCGGCCACGTCTTCCCGCTGATCGCCCGCGACGGCGGCGTGCTGGTCCGGGCCGGGCACACCGAGGC
>CAXGVP010000510.1:0-3567 GCA_964013055.1 uncultured Albimonas sp. | reverse complement strand
TGGGGCGATGCGGGTGGGGCGACGTCAAATACGGTTGCCTTCGCTTCGAACGCGTGTTTGCCTGCCGATCGGCAAGCTGGTCGAGGGGCCTCTCCTCCCGACGCCGCGCCGATGGACCCGTGTCATGCTCCGCATCTCTCCCGCGCTTCGCCCCGTCCTGCCGATCCTGATCGGCGCCTCGCTGATGCTGACCCTGACCATGGGGCTGCGGCAGAGCCTGGGGCTGTTCATGCCCTCGATCACTTCGGACGCTGTGGTGACGGTGACCCAGTTCACGCTGGCGATCTCGATCCAGAACTTCTGCTGGGGGATCTTCCAGCCGCTGGCCGGCGCGGCGGTGCCGCGGTTCGGCTATCGGCCGGTGATGATGACCGGGGCGGCGGCCTACGCGCTGGGGCTGGCGCTGATGTCGACGGCGCAGGGGTTCTGGATGCTGGTGCTGGGCGCGGGCGTCCTGATCGGCCTCGGCATGGCCTGCGCCTCTATGGCGATGGCCATGGCGGTGACGGCGCGGTCGGTGCCGGCCTCGGTGAGGTCGATGGCGCTGGGCTGCGTTTCGGCCGCCGGCTCGCTGGGCGCGCTGATCGCGGCGCCGCTGGGCCAGGGGCTGATGCAGGCGCTGGACTGGCGGGCGGCGGTGATCGGCTTCGCGGTGCTGGCGATCCTGATCCTCCCCGCCGCCTGGAGCGCGGGCAAGGTCGACCGCCTGCCCACGCCGCCCACCGCCTCGACCGACTCGGCGGATTCGCTGAGCGCCCGCGGCGCGCTGGCGCTGGCCGGGCGCAACCCGCGCTTCCTGGTGATGACGGGGGCCTATTTCGTCTGCGGCATGCAGCTGGTGTTCCTGACCACCCACCTGCCCGCCTATCTCGAGCTCTGCGGCGCCGACCCGATGCTGGGCGCAACCGCGCTGGGGGTGATCGGGGGGTTCAACGTGCTCGGCTCGCTGTTCTTCGGCTGGGCCGGGGGGCGGTGGTCCAAGCAGGCGCTGCTGGGGGGGATCTACATGGCCCGCTCGCTGGTGATGGCCTGGTTCTTCATGCAGTGGCCGACGCCGACCAACACGGTGATCTTCGCCGCCCTGATGGGGTTCCTGTGGCTGGGGGTGGGGCCGCTGGTCTCGGGCTCGGTCGCCGAGACCTTCGGCCTGCGCTGGCAGGCGATGCTGCAGGGCACGGCCTTCATGTTCCACCAGGCCGGCAGCTTCCTGGGCGCGCTGGGCGGGGGCATCGCCTTCGACCTGCTGGGCGACTACGACCTGGCGGTGGCCTTCGGGGTCGGCCTCGGGCTGACCGCGGGGGCGGTGCAGGCGACGGTGGCGCTGGCGGGCCGTCCGCCCTCGGCGCCGCTGCGGCCGGCATGACGGCGCCCCGGGCCACGGGCGCCGCCGCCGGGACGCGCCGCGGGCGAGACCCCGGCCCCGGGCGCGCGGCCCGACGCGGCGCCTTGCGCAAGGACCGCATCCCATGCAATTTCCCGCCGCTCGCGCCCTGCCCGGGTGGCGGAATGGTAGACGCAGCGGTCTCAAACACCGCGGCCGAAAGGCGTGGGGGTTCGAGTCCCCCTCCGGGCACCAGAGCACGCCGCGGACGCCTTGATCCCCAAGCCTCCTGCGGAGTTCCCCGATGAAGCTCGATCCCGACGCGGCGAAAGTGCTCGAGGCGCTGGCCGCCCGCCCCTCGCTCGACACCCTGACCCCGGCGCAGGCGCGCGAGGTCTATGCCGCCGGCCGCGCCGCCTCGACCGCCGCGCCGACGCCGGTGGAGATCGTGCGGGACCTCGACCTGCCCGGCCCCGCCGGCCCGATCCCCGCCCGCCTCTATCGCCCCGCGCCCGAGTCCGCCGGCCCCTTGCCCACGCTGGTGTTCTTCCATGGCGGCGGCTGGGTGATCGGCAACCTCGAGTCGCACGACGGGCTCTGCCGCCGCCTCGCCGCCGGCTCCGGCTGCCAGGTGATCGCCATCGACTACCGCATGGGCCCCGAGCACCGGTTTCCAGCTGCCGTCGAGGATGCGGTGGCCGCCGCCCGCGCCGTCCACGCCCAGGCGGCGGAGCTGGGCGCCGATCCTGCAAGGCTCGCCGTCGGCGGCGACAGCGCGGGGGGCAACCTCTCGGCGGTGGTGGCGCTGACCTTCCGCGACGCCGGCGGGCCGGCCCTGCGCTGGCAGATGCTGATCTATCCCGCCACCGATTTCGCGATGGACACCCCCAGCCAGGCCGAGTTCGCCGAGGGCCATTTCCTGACCGCAACCCTGCAGCGCTGGTTCCACTCCCACTACCTCGACGAGGCCGACAAGGCCGACTGGCGCGCCTCCCCCGCGCGCGCGGCAAGCCTCGCCGACCTCCCCCGCGCCTTCGTGCTGACCGCCAGCCACGACCCCCTGCGCGACGAGGGCGAGGCCTACGCCGCCCGCCTCGCCGCTTCGGGCGTGCGGGCCGAGGTCTGGCGCGTGCCCGGCCAGATCCACGGGTTCATGCCGCTGGACGCGATGATCGCCGCGGCCCCGAAGGCCGCGGAGGTTCTGGCGAAGCGCCTGCGAGACGCGATGACGGACTGAGGGACGCGGACCGCCCGCCTCACGGGCGCCCCGGGCTTGACCCGGGGCCTCCGCCGGACCGCGGGGACGGAGCCGCTGGCGGCCGCTCTGGTGACGCGCGCCAGGAGGCCCCGGGTCAAGCCCGGGGCGCCGCCCGGCGGGGGGCGTTCGGCCCTAGAAAGGGTCCCGCGCGCCTGCCGGCGGGGCGGGTTCAGCTCTCGACCGCGCGGATCAGCTTGGCGTCGAAGACGCGCAGCACCTGGCGCAGGTCGTGGCCGCGCTTGAGGATCCGGCCGTCCATCGCGATCACCGAATACTGGCCCTGCTTCTGGGACAGCTTGGGGCGTTTCTCGACCCGGTAGAGCGGCTGTTCGGCCGAGCGGCGGAAGATCGAGAACACCGCGACCTCGCGCAGCATGTCGATCCCGTAATCCCGCCACTCTCCCGCGGCGACGAAGCGCCCGTAGACGGTCAGGATCGCCGACAGCTCGGCTCGGTCGAAGGCGACGCGCTCGGGCGCCTGGCGGGGCGGGTTGGACCCGGGGGGAACCACGTGCAGCATGACACGAGGATGACGATCCCCCGGCCGCATGGCAAGCGTCGAGAACCGGTCGGCTCGCATTTGAACCACCGCCCCGCTTCCACCCTGCGGGATCGGCGTTGCAAGGACCGGAAATCGGCCGCAGGGTGCGTGCACTCTCCGCCCCCGATGCGCGCGGAGCGTTTCCCGATACGACCTCGTGCGACAGGAGCTCCGCCCGTGACCGCCGCCATTCCCCGCGCCCGCGACTTCCACCTGCCCGGCCGCTCGGCCGCCTACGGCGCGAACGGCATGGCCGCCACCTCGCACCCGATCGCGACCAAGACCGCGGTCGAGATCCTGGAGGCGGGCGGCAACGCCATCGACGCCGGGGTCGCTTTGTGCGTGGCCCTGGCCGTGTTGCAGAGCGAAATGGTCAACGTGGCCGGCGTCGCGCCCATGATGATCTATTGCGCTAAAACAAAAGAGGTGGCCACCTTCAGCGGCCTG
>CAXGVP010000509.1:0-3581 GCA_964013055.1 uncultured Albimonas sp. | reverse complement strand
CCTTGCATCCGACGCCTGGGGCCGGCCTCGCCGGGGGAGGCCCGCCCCTGTCGCCCCGACCCGATCCCGGTCGGTGTCGCCGGGTCCCCGATCGCTCGAAGCCCGACGTCGCCGAGGATGCCTTTCCCCGCCGCCCCGCCTCAACGAGCATGTTTGTCCCCGAGCGGGAAATCTTTGGAATGCATTGGAATTCCGGGGCGCCGGACGCCCGCGCCCGCGGGGCTCAGAGCGTGGCGAGCCAGATCCGGTCGGCCGCGCGGACCAGGTCGGTCACCTCCGAGGGCGACAGCGGCCGATCCGAGGCCACGGGCTGGCGCAGCCACTGCGCGAGCTGCGCCGTGAAGCCCTCGGCCTGCTCCACCGGCAGGCCCAGGGCGCGGAGGTCGTCCTCGATCTCCGCGTCGTCGCCGAGATACCGGTTGCCCTCGGCCAGCCTCTCGCCCGCCGCCGGCGGCACGCGCACCGCCGCCGCGCGCGCCGCATAGGGCCGCTGCGCCCCCGGCTGCAGCGAGACGAACCCCACCGCCAGCCCGGCCAGCAGGCTGGCGGGCAGCGTCGGCGTCACCAGCGCGAAGTACATCGGGCCGAAGGCGTCGCTTTCGCTGCGCAGCTCGCCCGACAGGCCCTGCGCGTGCAGCGACATCGTTCCCGACCAGGCCGCATCCACGCCCGCGAAGCTCTCGCGGATCCGCGCGGGGTGGCTGCGCTCGCCCTCGCCGACCGGGGCCAGGTGCAGGTCGGCGCGGATCAGCCGGGTCTCGTAATAGGGCGACTGCGCCATGCTGTAGAGGACGAAGCGCCCCGGCAGATAGGCCCGCGGCTCGCGCGGGGCGGCGAGGTCCGCCGGCAGGCCCAGCGCGCCGCGCAGCCCCGCCGCCGCCTCGCCGTGGCGGGCCTCCAGCGTGGCCACGAACGTCTCCAGGTCGCAGGCCGCCAGCCAGGCGCCCGAGCGCCCCACGTCCAGCAGCCCCGCCCATTCCTCGTAGAGCTTGGTGGAGCGCGGCGCCGCGCGCCCCTGCATCCACTTGTAGGAGCGGGCGATGTCGAAGTCGGTGTCGGGGTCCGCCTCGCGGAACAGGGCGGCGAGCGCCTTCTGGCTGTCGCAGCCCAGCAGCATCGCCGTCAGCCGCAGCTTCGGGCCGAAGTCGCGCGGCCGCGCGGGTCTGCTCGTGAAGCTTCGCTGAGTCAGGGCGGGGGTCCTGAGATCCTGGAGACGGCGGGGCTGCGCAGCGTCGCGCCGGGGGGGGAAAGGGCGCGGGCCGGCGGCTATCCTGACGGAAGCGATGCCTTTGCAGAAGCTGGATTTTCAGGCGGCCGCTGCGGCAGCATCAAGGTGTCGCACGGGGGCCGCACCGCTCCGCCCCCTGCGTCGCGCTGCGCGCCCCCTTCCGCCGCCCCTCCGGCGCGGCTATCGTCCGCCCATGACCACGCCCGCCTCGCCCCCGCCTTCCGCCCCCTTCCCCGGCCCGCTCGCAGCCGGGATCGCGGCGGCCTACGATCCGCCGGTGATGGAGGCGCGGCGCTGGATCGCCGGACGCGACTTCCCCGGCGACCGGCCGCTCCTCAACCTCAGCCAGGCCGCCCCGGTGGACCCGCCCCCCGAGACGCTGCGCCGGGCCATCGCCGAGGCGGCGCTGTCCGAGCCGCAGGCCCATCTCTACGGCCCCGTCCTCGGCCTGCCGGCGCTGCGCGAGGAGATCGCGTCGCAATGGTCCACGGCCTACGGCGGCGCGATCTCGCCCGCCGACGTCGCCGTCACGCCGGGCTGCAACCAGGCCTTCTGCGCGCTGATGGCGACCCTCGCCGGGCCGGGCGACGCCGTGCTGCTGCCGACGCCCTGGTATTTCAACCACAAGATGTGGCTCGACATCACCGGGGTCGTGGCCCGCCCCCTGCCCTGCGACAACGCCCTGGTCCCGATCCTCGAGGAGGCCGAGGCCCGCATGGCGGGCGTCAAGGCCATCGTCCTGATCACCCCCAACAACCCCACCGGCGCCGAATACCCCGCCGGCGTGGTCGAGGCCTTCGCCGAGCTCGCCCGCCGTCACGGCGCGGTGCTGGTGATCGACGAGACCTACCGCGACTTCGACAGCCGCGAGGGCGCGCCCCACGCGCTGTTCCAGGATCCCGACTGGCGAGAGCATCTCGTCCACCTCTACAGCTTCTCCAAGGCCTACCGCCTGACCGGGCACCGGGTCGGGGCGGCCATCGCCTCGCCCGCGCGCCTCGCCCAGGCCGAGAAATTCCTCGACACGGTGACCATCTGCCCCTCGCAACTGGGCCAGTTCGCGGCGCTCCACGGGCTGCGGCATCTCTCCGGCTTCGTCGCCGAGCAGCGGGCCGAGATCCTCGCCCGCCGCGCGGTGGTCGAGGGAGAGTTCCGCCAGGCCCTGCCCGACTGGGAGCTGATGGGATGCGGCGCCTATTTCGCCTGGGCCCGCCACCCGTTCGCCGAAAGCTCCGCAGACCTGGCGAAAACCCTGGTGGAGGCGCAGAGCCTCCTGCTCCTGCCCGGCACGATGTTCACCCCGGCGGACGACCCGCTCGGCGCCGCCAGCTTCCGCATCGCCTTCGCCAACGCCGACGCCGACGGCCTGCGCCAGACGCTGGCGCGGCTCGCCGCCTTCACCGCCGAGCAGGGGGCGCGCGCGTGACCTCCCGCCCGCGGCGCCGGTTCCTGGAGTTCTTCGCCGGCGGGGGCATGGCCCGCGTGGGCCTGGGCGAGGACTGGGACTGCCTGTGGGCGAACGACTTCGACGCGGCCAAGTGCGCGGCCTACCGGGACAATTTCGGCGACGCCCACCTGGTCGAGCGCGACGTGGCCAAGGTCGCCTCCGCCGACATCCCCGGCCGGGCGGATCTGGCCTGGGCCTCGTTCCCCTGCCAGGACCTGTCGCTGGCCGGCGCGCGGCGCGGCATGCGGGTCGGGGGCACGACCCGCAGCTCGGTGTTCTGGGCCTTCTGGTTCCTGGTCGAGCGTCTGGCCGAGGAGGGCCGCGCCCCCCGGGTGCTGGTGATCGAGAACGTGGTCGGCCTCGCCTCGGCGTCGGGCCACAAGGACTTCGCGGCGCTGTGCTCCGCGCTGGCCTCGGGCGGCTACCGCTTCGACGCCCATGTGGTCGACGCGGCCGGCTTCCTGCCGCAGAGCCGCCCGCGCCTCTTCGTCATCGCCTGGAAGGGCGAGCCCCCCGCGGCCCTGCGCCAGGCCGACGGCGACGGCACGCCCGCCCGCCCCCGGGCGCTGGCCACCGCGCTCGAGCGCCTGGGCGAGGCCTCGCCCTCGCGCCGCCCGCTGCGCCTGCCGCCGCCGCCGCCGCGCAACCTGCAGCTGTCGGACGTGATCGAGGACCGCCCGACCGGCGTCGCGTGGCGCACCGCGGCCGAGACGAAGGCGCTGCTGGCGATGATGGCCCCGCGCCACCTCGCCCGGATCGAGACCGCGAAGGCCGAGGCCGCGCGCACCGGCCGCCCGGTGGCCGGCACGCTCTACCGCCGCATGCGCCCCGACGGCGAGGGCGGCACGGTGCAGCGCGCCGAGGTGCGCTTCGACCTCGCCGGCTGCCTGCGCACGCCGGCGGGCG
>CAXGVP010000508.1:0-3582 GCA_964013055.1 uncultured Albimonas sp. | reverse complement strand
CGCCTCCAGCCCGGCCCAGTCGAGACCGGTCAGCTCGGGATCCTCGCCCATGCGCACCGCGGCGGGCAGGTTGCGCGCGCGCAGCTCCTCGGCCAGCGCCTGCGGCAGGGCCTCGAGGCCCGCGACATGGGAGACCGAGGCGTCGACGGCGCGCGCCTTCTCCTCGAAGCGGGCCAGCGCCTCGGCGCCCTCCAGCCGCGAGGCGGCCGGGCGCGGCGCGGTCTGGGCGCCGGCGAGACGCAGGCGGGCCGCGACGCCCTCGGCGCGCTCGGCGGCGGGGAGGTTTTCCTCCAGCCGGCGGCGCAGGTTGGCGAGGATGCGGACGCGCGAGCTCATGCCGCGCCCCCCTTCCGCCGGCCCTCGGCGTCGGGGTTCCATTGCGCGAGGAACGTGCCGCCCTTCTGCGGGGCCGGGAAATCGCGGGTCTGCGTCCACGCCCGCCCGGCCATCGGCAGGCTGCGGATCGAGCCCGCCCCCAGCATCCGCAGCGCCCGCGCCGCCAGGCTCGCGCCGATCCGGTAGAGCCCCGGCCGACGCGCCGCCCAGGCCCAGGCGCCGATGCCGCGCCGCATGCCCCTGGGCGAGAGCTTGCGTTCGAACTCCCGCTCCCGCCAGTGGCGCATCATCTTCGGCAGCGGGATGCGCATCGGGCAGACCTCCTCGCACCGCCCGCAGAAGGTGGAGGCGTTGGGCAGGTTGCCGCCCTGGGTCACCCCGATCAGCGCCGGCGTCAGCACCGCGCCCATCGGCCCGGGATAGACCCAGCCGTAGGCGTGGCCGCCGACGGCGCGATAGACCGGGCAGTGGTTCATGCAGGCCCCGCAGCGGATGCAGCGCAGCATGTCCTGGAAGTCCGAGCCCAGCATCTCAGAGCGCCCGTTGTCGAGCAGGACGACATGGTATTCCTCGGGGCCGTCGGGGTCCTCCGCCCGGCGGGGACCGGAGGAGAAGGTGGTGTAGACCGACATCTCCTGCCCCGTCGCCGAGCGCGCCAGCAGGCGCAGCACGGTCGAGGCGTCCTCCAGCGTCGGCACGATCTTTTCCAGCGAGGCCAGCACGATGTGCACCTTCGCCAGCGACTGCGAGAGATCCCCGTTGCCCTCGTTGGTGACGATCACCGACTGGCCGGTCTCGGCGATCAGCATGTTGGCGCCGGTGATCCCGACCTCGGCCTCGAAATACTTTCGCCGCAGCTCGCCGCGCGCCTCCAGCAGCAGCTTGTCGAGACCCTCGAGGTCCCGGTCCGCCGGCAGGTGCGGATGGAACTTGCGGAACGCCTCGCGCCACTGCGGCACGTTCACATGCATCGCGGGGGCGATGATGTGGGAGGGCGTCTCCTTCCTCAGCTGGATGATGTATTCGCCGAGGTCGGTCTCGACCGGCTTGACCCCGTTGCCTTCCAGGTAGTCGTTGAGCCCGATCTCCTCGGAGATCATCGACTTGCCCTTGTTGACCGTCCGCGCGCCCGCCTTGCGGCAGATGTCGAGGATGATTGCACGCGCCTCCTCCGCGGTCTCGGCCCAATGCACCTGGCCGCCGTCCGCGATCACCTTCTGCTCGTAGGTCTCGAGGTAGACGTCGAGGTGGTCGAGCACGTGGGTCTTCAGGTCGCGGCCCGCGTCGCGGAGCTGGTCGAACTCGGGCACCGCCCCCGCGGCCCCGGCCCTGCGGGCCATCGAGCCGGTGAGCGCCGTGGTCATCTGCTCCATCAGCGGCGCGTCGGCCATCGCCTCGCGCACGTTCCGGCGGAAATTCGGAGTGGTGGGCGCGTGGGTCATCAGGCCTCTCCGATCATTGCGATCATGTGCTCTCTCCGATCGCGGGGACGTCGGTCATGCCGGCCAGCACCTCGACCACGTGGCGCGCCTTCACCGGGCGGCCCTCGCGGCTCATCTTGCCGGCGATGTTCATCAGGCAGCCCAGGTCGCCCGCGAGGATCACGCCCGCCCCGGTCTCCTGCGCATGGCGCGCCTTGTCGCCGGCCATGCGGTCCGAGATCTCTGGGTACTTCACGCAGAAGGTCCCGCCGAAGCCGCAGCACACCTCGGCCTCGGGCAGCTCGCGCAGCTCCAGCCCCGGAATCGCGCCCAGCAGCGCGCGGGGCTGCGCCTTGATGCCGAGCGAGCGCAGGCCCGAGCAGCTGTCGTGGTAGGTCACCGGCCCTTCGGGCGCGCGGCCCTCGGTGGCGGCGACGTCGAGCACGTCGCGCAGGAACTGGGTGATCTCGAAGGTCCTGGCGGCCAGCTTCTCCGCCCGTGCGCGCCAGCGGTCGCCGGCGCGGAACATCTGCGGGTAGTCCTTGATCATCGTCGCCGCGCAGGATCCCGAGGGCAGGACCACGGCGTCGAAGCCCTCGAACTCGGCGATCACCCGGCGGGCGAGGCGGCGCGCGCCGCGGCTGTCGCCGGCGTTCCAGGCGGGCTGGCCGCAACAGGTCTGGTTCGGCGGCACCCGCACGTCGCAGCCCGCGTCCTCCAGCAGCTTCGCCGCGGCGAAGCCGACCGAGGGCCGGAACAGGTCGACCAGGCAGGTGGCCAGCAGCGCCACGCGGGGCTTGTCGCCCTCGGATACGGTCATGGCCGGCGGCCCTCCCTTGTGTCCCGCTCCTCCTGTAAAGCGCGAGCGGGGGCGCGGGGCAAGCGTGCAGGCCGCGCGGGCGCGGGGGTTTCCGCCTCGCGGCGCCCGCCGGGCCCCGCCTCGCGCCCGCCGCGCCCCCCGGGGGCTTTCCCCCGCCGCGATTCCGGCGTATAGGCGCGCGTCTGCGGCAGGGACACCCCTGGAGGCCCGCCGCAGGGACGTGCGCGGATGGTCTGCGCGCGCCGAACCAACAGATATGATTGGAGTCGACGATGGCCGACCTTCCGGTTCTCGAGGCCACCGCCCGCTCCGGCACGGGCAAAGGGGCTGCCCGTTCCGCGCGGCGCGAGGGGCTGGTCCCCGGCGTGATCTACGGCGGCGGGTCCGATCCCGTCACGATCAACGTCAAGCACAACGAGCTGCTCAAGCGGCTCAAGGCCGGGCGCTTCCTGTCCACGCTCTTCAACGTGAAGGTCGACGGCCAGGACAACCGCGTGATCTGCCGCGCGGTGCAGCGCGACGTGGTCCGCGACCTGCCGACCCACGTGGACTTCCTGCGCCTGACGGAGAAGAGCCGCGTGAACCTCTTCGTCCACGTCGACTACGTGAACCAGGAGGCCTCGCCGGGCCTGAAGAAGGGCGGCGTGCTGACCGTGGTGCGCTCCGAGGTCGAGCTGAACGTGATCGCGGGCTCGATCCCCGACCACATCACCGTCGACCTGACGGGCAAGAACTTCGGCGACGTGATCCACATCTCCGACGTGGACCTGCCCAAGGGCGTGACCCCGGTGATCCGGGACCGCGACTTCGTGCTGGCCAACATCTCCGCCCCCTCCGGCCTGCGCGCCTCCGAGGCGGCCGAGGAAGACGAGGCCGAGGAGGCCGCCGCCGAGGAGTGATCCTCGCAGGCCTCTCGCCGAGACGACCCGACGCCCGCTCCTTTCCGGAGCGGGCGTTTTTCGTGGCCCCCGTCCCCACCGCGCCCCGTCCCCACCGCCCCCCGTC
>CAXGVP010000507.1:0-3588 GCA_964013055.1 uncultured Albimonas sp. | reverse complement strand
TCGATGCAGGCGGTGTACGGGGGGCTGAGCTCGATCCGCTCGCGCAAGCCCTCGCTCGATTCGATCCACGCCGAGCTGACCGCCCGGGGCGCGGAGACGCTGGAGACCGCCCCCTCGCCGCCGCTGACCCGGTCGCTGGAGATGCGCGGCGTGCGCTTCGCCTACCCGGGCGCCGAGCGGCCGGCGCTGGACGGGCTGGACCTGGTGGTGCGCGCCGGCAGCCGGGTGGGCATCGTGGGCGGCACCGGCGCGGGCAAGACCACGGCGATGGACCTGATCCTGGGCCTGCTGCCCCCCGACGCCGGCGAGATCCTGGCCGACGGCCGCCCCCTGCGCGACGCGCGCGACCGGCGCGGGTGGCGCCGCTCGCTGGGCTACGTGCCCCAGCACATCTTCCTTACCGACGCCTCGGTCGCCGAGAACATCGCCTTCGGCGCCGCCGAGGAGGCGATCGACATGGCCGCGGTCGAGCGCGCCGCCCGCCGCGCCGCGCTGCATGACTTCGTGACCCAGGAGCTGCCGCAGGGCTACCGGACGCTGGTCGGCGACCGGGGCGTGCGCCTCTCGGGCGGGCAGCGGCAGCGGGTGGGGATCGGCCGCGCGCTCTACCGCGACCCGTCGCTGCTGATCCTGGACGAGGCGACCTCGGCCCTAGACACGGTGACCGAGCGCCAGGTGCTGGAGGGGATCGACGCGGCCGGCGGCGAGGGCCGCACCGTGATCATGGTCGCCCATCGCCTGACCACGGTGCGCGACTGCGACGAGATCTTCCTGCTCGAGCACGGCCGCGTCGCCGCGCGCGGGGACTTCGAGACGCTGCTCGCAGCCTCTGCCGCGTTCCGCGACATGGCCCGCGATCTCGCCTGAGGGGCCGGAGGGCGAAGCGGGCGGGAGGCGGCTCTCGCCCCGATCTCGCGGGCGTGAGGCGCGACGAAACCCGGCATGACGCGGCCGGTCGGTTCATGGTATCGAACCGCAGAGCCAATCATATTTACGCCTCGGTCCGGCGGCCGGTTCGGCCGCCGACGGGGCCTGTTTCGACGTGGTGGGGATGAGCAAGGCGATCGCAAGCGACTGGGGCGCAACCTGGAACCCCTTCGGCATCTTCTGGCTGGCCATCGCGGTCGTCGGGGCGGCCCTGTTCTTCCTGCCCGGGCTGATGACCCTGGGCGAGGCCTGGCAGCTGGCCGAATACAGCCACGGGCCGCTGATCCCGCTGCTGTCGTCCTTCCTGCTGCTGCGCCAGCTCAAGGACGTGCCGGTGAACACCGGCGCCGTGCCCGACCGCTGGCCGGGCGTGGCGGTGGTCTGCCTGTCGCTGCTGGTCGGCCTGCTGGGCCTGCTGAGCCACATCGGCGACGTCTCGGCCTATGCCCTGATCATCTGGGTCTACGGGATGCTGCTGGTCAGCTTCGGCTGGAAGAACGGCGCGCAGCTGTGGCCGCCGGTGCTGCACCTGACCTTCATGCTGCCGCTGCCGGGGCTGATCTACTACAAGGCCACCACGACGCTGCAGTTCATCTCGTCGGACATCGGGGTCTGGGCGCTGCAGATGATGGGCACGCCGGTGTTCCTCGAGGGGAACATCATCGATCTCGGCGTCTACAAGCTGCATGTGGCCGAGGCCTGCTCGGGCCTGCGCTACCTGTTCCCGATCATGTCCTTCTCCTACATCTTCGCGGTGCTCTACCGCGGGCCGACCTGGCACAAGGCGGTGCTGCTGCTGTCGGCGGTGCCGATCGCGGTGCTGATGAACAGCTTCCGCATCGCCCTGGTCGGCGAGCTGGTCAACGCCTGGGGGATCGAGCAGGCCGAGGGCTTCGGCCACCTGATGGAGGGCTGGGTGGTCTTCCTGGGCTGCATCTTCATCCTCTTCGGCCTCGCCGCGCTGATGCTGCGCCTGCAGCCCAGCCCCCGCATGGGCCTGTCCGAGGCGCTGGACCTCGACCTCAACGGCATCATGCCCGAGCTTGCCCGCGTGCGGCACACCCAGGCCTCGCCGGCGATGATCGCCGCCGCCGCGCTCTGCGCCGCGCTGGCCGCCGCCTGGTGGCTGTCCCCCCCGCGCGAGCTGCCCGCGATCGACCGCCAGGCCTACGCCGGCATGCCCTCCGAGATCGGGGAGTGGAGCCTCGCGCGCCGCAGCCCGCCGCTGGAGGAGCGGGTCGAGCAGGTGCTGGGCGCCGACGACTACATCGGCCTGAGCTACGCCCATCCCGACGCGGCCGCGCCGGTGGAGTTCTTCTCGGCCTGGTATCACGACCAGACCAAGGGCGGCATCCACTCGCCCGAGGTCTGCCTGCCCGGCGGCGGCTGGGAGATGCACTCGATCCGCACCGTGGACCTCGCCCCGCGCCTGGGGCTCGAGCGCAGCTTCAACGTCAACCGCGCGGTGATCATCAAGGGGAACTCGAAGCTGCTGGTCTACTACTGGTTCGACCAGTCGGGCCGGCGCGTCGCCTCGGACTACATGGCCAAGGCGATGCTGGTGGTCAACGGCGTGATCGAGGGCCGCACCGACGGCGCCCTGGTGCGCCTGACCACCCCGATCCTCCCGCGCGAGAGCGAGGAGACCGCCGAGTCCCGCCTGCTGGGCTTCCTCGCGCCCGCCAACGAGATCCTGCCGCGCTTCGTCGACGGCCGCATCTGACCCGGGCGGGGCGCGGGCGCCCGCGCCCCGCCCCGATCTCCGACGCCCCGGCCCCTCGCCGGGGCGTTCCTCGTTCAGGGCCGGCCCGACGGCGTCGCGCTTCCGAGACCGGGCCCGACGGCGCGACGCCTTCGGGGGGGGCGGGGCGCGACGGCGTCCCTCGTTCGGGGCCGGGCCCGACGGCCCGGCTCCAGCGCACCGCGCGCGCAGGGGGGCGCCCCGGGCTCGACCCGGGGCCTCGCGCGGTCCGCAACGAGCGCAGGCGCAGGGGGCTGCCGGCACGCAGAGGCCGCAGGGCGTCGGGCGTCGGGCGTCGGGCGTCGGGCGTCAGGCGTCGGGCGTAGGGCGTCGAAGGGCGCCCCTGCGGCCCGGCTCAGTCGAGGCGGTGCGCGACCACCCGGGCGTCGAGACGCACGTCCAGGCCCACCATCTCCTCGACCGGCGCGCCGACGCCGAAATCGGAGCGGATCAGCGTCGCGCCGACGCGGGCCTCGGCGCTCTCGCCCTCGGTGGCGATGGAGACCTTCAGGTCCAGGGGCCGGGTCTCGCCCTTCAGGGTCAGCTCGCCGTGCACGGCCCATTCGCCGGGGGCCGAGCGGGAGAATCCCTCGCCCTCGAACACCGCCACCGGGTAGGCGGCGGCGGCCAGCCACTCCGGCTCGGCCGCCGAGGACGAGGCCATGTCGTCGGGGAACGCCAGGCTGGCGACGTCGACCTCGACGCGCACGCGGCAGGCCTCCGGCCGCTCGGGGTCGAAGGCGATCTCGGCCCGCCAGTCCTGGAAGGCGCCGAACAGGCGCCGCCCCCCGATCTCGACCGAGATCGTGTTCGACGCCATCGACTATCTGCTCGACGAGCGCATCGAAGATCCTCGCAAGGCATTGTGGCGAGAATCATTCGTGACCTGGGTGGTGCCGCAGGTGAACCCGGATGGCGCG
>CAXGVP010000506.1:0-3590 GCA_964013055.1 uncultured Albimonas sp. | reverse complement strand
CTCGAAATCCCGCCCCTGCCCGCTCCTGGTGAAATACGTCGAGGCCGGCTGGCTCGGCCGCAAGTCGGGCCGCGGCTTCTACGACTACCGCGGCGAGGCGCCGGTCCCCACCCGCTGACCCCCGCGATTGTGCACATGCGAGACGGCCGGCGCCCCGCGCCGGCCGTTCGCGTGCGGGGCGCATCGCCCGCCCGTCTCCGCCCGCGACCGGCGCCGCGCGCGCAACCCTCCGATTCAAAAGGCTTTGCGCGCCCGCCACACGATCCGCACACGCAATCGTCAATGCGGATTCGGGAAACAATTGGTGCGGAACTGGACGGCTTCTCTCTGGGATCGAGCGATGCGAGATATGCCGCAACGCAACCTGATCCCGGAGACACCCCGATGCGCCTCCCCCGCACCGCCCTCGCCTTCGCCCCCGCCCTCGGCCTCGTCGCCGGTCTCGGCGCCGCCCTGCCCGCGGCCGCCGAGCCCTATGTGATGGACCGCTCCCACGCCGCGGTGATCTTCTCGGTCAACCACGTCGGCTTCTCGGTCATCCACGGCCGCTTCAACGACTTCTCGGCCGACATCGACTACGATCCCGAGAACCTGGCCGCCTCGACCGTGACCTTCACGCTGCAGACCGCCTCGATCGACACCGGCTGGGACGCGCGCGACACCCACATCAAGTCGGGCGACATGCTGGCGGTCGAGGAGTATCCCGAGATCACCTTCGTCTCGAAGTCGGTCGAGGTGATCAACGACAGCCAGGCCAGGGTCACCGGCGACGTCACCATCAAGGGCGTGACCAACGAGGAGACCTTCGACGTCACGCTCAACAAGACCGGCCCCTCGCCGATGGACCCCGACCTGACCGTGGTCGGCTTCACCATCGAGGGCGAGCTGGACCGCACCGCCTACGGCGTGGACTATTTCGCCCCGGCCGTGGCCGCGACCATGCCGGTGCGCATCGACCTCGAGGCCTCGCCCGCGAAGTGATCGCGCGAGGCGACGGGCCCGCCCCTGACCTCCGCCGTCGCCCGTCCGGGCGGCGGCCGCCTTTCGAGGAGCTGGACATGCCGCTTCGCAACGACATCCGCGCCTGGGGCTGGCCCGCCCGGCTGCTGCACTGGGCGACCGCCGGCGTGATCCTGTTCCTGCTGGGCCTGGGCTTCTACATGACCCAGTGGGTCACCGACATGTACGCCCAGTTCGACCTGGTCCAGGTGCACAAGAGCTGGGGCTTCGTGGCCTTCGCGCTGGCGGCGCTGCGCCTGGTGTGGCGCGCCACGCACCCCGCGCCGCCGCCCCTGCCCGGCACGCCGCGCTGGCAGCACACGGTCGCCGAGGGCGCGCACTGGGCGCTCTACGTCCTGATGGTGGCGATGCCGCTGTCGGGGTGGCTGATGGCCTCGGCCTCGCCGCTGCAGGACAGCTACGGGATCAAGAACATGGTCTTCGGCCTGTTCGCCCTGCCCGACCCGTTCCAGCCCGGCGACCGCGGGATCGAGGACGTCTTCGGCGCGATCCACTTCTACTGCGCCTGGGCGATGATCGCGATCCTGCTGGCCCATGCCGGCGCCGCGCTCCAGCACCATTTCGTCGCCCGCGACGACGTCCTGCGCCGGATGACCTGGCCGCGCCGGGGCTGACGCCCCTCGCCGGCCGAGGCGGCCGGCGCCCCTCCCCTGCGGCCCCGGCCGGCGCCTTTTCGCTCCGGTCGCCGCCTTCCTGCCTTGGCCGCCCCTGTCGGCGCCCTCCCGCTTCGGCCGCGGCGGCCGGCGCCTCTCCGCTCCGGCCGACGCGCCTCTCCGGACCGCCGATCCGCCCCCAGCGATCCGCCCCCACTCCTCCGCCGCGCGGACGCGCCGCCTGCCGCGGCGCGATTTCGGCTGGACGGGGGCGGCGCGATTCACGACTCTGGCCGCCGTGCCGCCGCGCGGAGAGGGAGGATGCGCGCATGCGCCCCAACAGATCGACGACCCGCCCCCTGCGCTCGGCCGCGCGGGCGCTGGCGCTGCTCGCCACCCTGGGGACGGGGCTGGCCTGGGCGACGCCGGCGGCGGCCTACCGCTGGCAGATGGACCGCTCCCACAGCCAGGTGAAATTCGCCGTCGACCACCTGGGCTACTCGCTGGTCCACGGCTGGTTCCGGGAGTTCGACGCCGACGTCGACCTCGACCCCGACGCGGTCGAGAAGGCCAGCGTCACCTTCCGCATCCGCACCGAGAGCGTCGACACCGCCTGGGAGGGTCGCGACCGCTACCTGCGCGGCCCCGACTTCCTCGACGCCGAGGCGCACCCGGTGATCCTGTTCGTCTCGACCCGCGTGCGCCTGGTCTCCGCCGAGGTGGCCGACATCACCGGCGAGATGACCATCAACGGCATCACCCGCACCGAGACCCTGCGCGCCTCGCTCAACAAGTACGGGCCCTCGGCGCTGGCGGGCGGGGAGGTCGTGGCCGGCTTCACCATCGTCGGCGAGATCGACCGCACCCTCTACGACGTCAGCTTCGCCGCCCCCCACGTCGGCCGCACCGTCGAGATCCGCATCGACCTCGAGATCAGCCCCCGCCCCTGATCCCCGCGCGGCCCCACCCCCGAACCCACAGCCGCCGACTCACGCGACGACCGAGGACCATGAGCGCCCCGGGCCTGACCCGGGGCCTCTCCCCGGCTGCGCGGCCGGCGCCGACGCGGGGTCGAGGCGCCCGCCCGCGGCCACCCGGGCCCCGACCGCCAGGCCTTCGCGCTCGCCTCACGGCTTCGTGACCTCCGGGCCCGCACCTTTCTCCTGCCTCTGCGTAACCAAAGTCAGACCCCGCGCGTCGGAGGGCGCCGCCCTTTCCGGTCGCCGGGGCCCCTCATGCAGGAGACCCAGGCATGCGCTCGATCCGCTCCGCCCTGTCCGCCGCCGCCCTCGCCTTCCCGGCGATCCTGGCCTCGGACCTGCCCGCCGCCGCCGAGCCCTGGATCATGGACCGCGAGAAGACGGCCGTGACCTTCTCGCTGGAGCATGTGGGCTTCGCCCTGGTCGAGGGGCGCTTCGACGAGTTCGACGCCGCCATCGACTTCGACCCGGCGACGCAGTCGGCCGCCTCGGTCAGCTTCACCATCGCGGCCCGCTCCATCGACACCGACTGGAGCGCGCGCGACGCCTTCATCCGCGGCGACGAGATGCTCGACGTCGAGGCCTATCCGCAGATCACCTTCGTCTCCTCCGAGCTGCGGATGATTTCGCAGACGCGGGCCGCCGTGACCGGCCTCGTCACCCTCAAGGGCGTCTCGCGGGAGGAGACCTTCGACGTGGTGCTCAACGAGATGGGGCCGTCGGCCGAGGATCCCGACGTCACGCGCGTCGACGTCACCGTCACCGGCGAGGTCGACCGCTCGGACTACGGGGTCAGCGCCTTCGCGCCGGCGGTCGCGACCACCCTGGCGTTGCGCGTGGACATCGCGGCGCACTCCCCCGGGGGCTGAGGACCGCGGCCGGGTCCCGGCGTCGCCCGTGTGAGGCGGCGCGGGGCGGGTCGTTCGAGATCCGGGGGAGACGGATGCAGGCCCGCGCGATCGGCGGGCCGGGGACGAGGCCCCGGCGGGCGCGGGAG
>CAXGVP010000505.1:0-3601 GCA_964013055.1 uncultured Albimonas sp. | reverse complement strand
GACAGGCCACGGAAAACTCTAACCTCGAACGATCCAGTTCTCGGGGATCAGATCAAAGCGCAGAGATCTGACTGTGCGCAGCTGCAGGTATGGGATCGGATGAGTGCAAACAAAAAAAGACCAGAGGCGGCTGAGAGCTAAGTCAAGATGGCTGGTGTGGCGCGCAGGGGCGGCCGTAGGGACGTTTGTATACTGTCGTATTGGTCGTCTGACTTTGCTTCGGCCTCGCGATGTGTCAGTCAGGCGCGCCATCGCGATGGCGAGCTTGGGAGGAACGAACGATGAGCGCATCGGGACGAAACGGGGCGCCGACCCCGTTGGACATCCGCGCCAGGAAGGGCGGGCAACCGCTGGTCTGCCTGACCGCCTATACCACGCCGGTCGCCCGGATGATCGACGACGACTGCGACCTCGCCCTGGTCGGCGACAGCGTGGGCATGGTCCTGCACGGCCTGCCCTCGACCCTGGGCGTCACGCTGGAGATGATGATCCTGCACGGGCAGGCGGTGCGGCGGGGCCTCGACCGCGCGCTGATGGTCGTGGACCTGCCCTTCGGCGCCTACGAGGCCGGGCCCCAGCAGGCCTTCGCCTCCGCCGCCCGGGTGATGGCCGAGACCGGCTGCGCCGCGGTGAAGCTCGAGGGCGGCGTGGCGATGGCCGAGACGATCCGCTTCCTCACGGCGCGGGGCATCCCGGTGATGGGCCACGTCGGACTGACGCCGCAGTCGGTCAACGCGCTGGGCGGCTACGGGGTGCAGGGCAAGGGCGAGGACGCCGCCCGCGTGCTGCGCGACGCCCATGCCGCCGCCGACGCCGGCGCCTTCGCTGTGGTGCTGGAGAAGATCCCCGACCCGCTGGCCCGCCAGGTCACCGCGGAGCTCGCCGTTCCCACCATCGGCATCGGCGCCTCGCCCGCCTGCGACGGCCAGATCCTGGTCGTGGACGACATGCTGGGCCTGTTCGCCGAGTTCAAGCCGAAGTTCGTCAAGCGCTACGCCGAACTCGACGCCGCCGCGCGCGAGGCGGTGGCCGCCTATGCGCGCGACGTCCGCGCCCGCCGCTTCCCGGGACCCGAGCATGTGTTCGGCGCCGCGGCGCCCCAGCCGGAGGCGGCGAGCCGATGAGCGTGGAGATCCTCAGGACCGTCGCCGAGATCCGCGCCCGCGTCGCTGAATGGCGGGCCGAGGGCGCCCGGGTCGCCGTGGTTCCGACCATGGGCGCGCTGCACGAGGGCCACCTGAGCCTGGTGCGCGAGGGCCTGGCGCGGGCCGAGCGGGTGATCGTCACCCTGTTCGTGAACCCCAGGCAGTTCAACAGCGCCGCCGACCTCGCCGCCTATCCGCGCACCGAGGTCGACGACGCCCGCAAGCTCTCGGCGCTCGGCGAGGGGCTGGTGCTGTTCGCGCCCGACGGGGACGAGATGTATCCGCCGGGCTTCGCGACCGCGGTCAGCGTCTCGGGCGTCAGCGAGGGGCTGTGCGGGGCGGGGCGCCCCGGTCACTTCGACGGCGTGGCGACGGTGGTGAGCAAGCTGCTGCTGATCGCCGGGGCCGACGTGGCCCTGTTCGGCGAGAAGGACTTCCAGCAGTTGCAGGTGGTCCGCCGGCTGGCGAGCGACCTGAACCTGCCGACCGAGATCGTCGGACGCGCCACCGTGAGGGAGGCCGACGGCCTGGCCCTGTCCTCGCGCAACGTGCGCCTCTCGGCGGAGGAGCGCCGGCGCTCGGCGGCGCTGCCCCGGGCGCTGCTCGCGGCCGCTGCACGGATCGGGGAGGGCGTGCCGCCGGCGCAGGCGCTGGCCGAGGCGGAGGCCGCGATCCTCACGGCGGGGTTCGAACGGGTCGAGTACCTGGAGCTGCGCGCGGAAGCGGGTCTGGCGCCGCTGGCCTCGCCGGACCGCCCGGCGCGCCTGCTGGTCGCCGCCTGGATGGGCGAGGTGCGCCTGATCGACAACGTCGCCGTCGCCCCTGTCCGCCAGGCCGCGGAGGCGGCCGTGGGCTAGCCGCAGGCCTCGACGCCGCCGCCCGGGCGGCGGCGTCAGAAATCCAGTCCCAGGTCGAGCGCGGCGGTGGAATGGGTCAGGGCGCCGGCGGAGATGCAGTCGACGCCGGTCGCAGCGACCTCGGCCACCCGCTCGAGGCGCATCGAGCCCGACGCCTCCAGCACCAGCCGCCCCGTGGTCATCGCCACGGCCTGCGCCATCGTGGCGGCGTCCATGTTGTCGAGCAACGCCACGTCCGCGCCGCCCTCGTCCAGCGCCTCGGCGAGCTGGTCGAGCGTGTCGACCTCGATCTCGACGCGCAGCATGTGCGAGGCGCCGGCCTTCGCCGCGCGCAGGGCCGCGCGCACGCCGCCGGCGGCGGCGATGTGGTTGTCCTTGATCAGCACCGCGTCCGACAGCGAGAAACGGTGGTTGAAGCCGCCGCCGTGCAGCACCGCCTGCTTCTCGACCAGCCGCAGGCCGGGCGTGGTCTTGCGGGTGCAGGTGATGCGTGCGCGCGTGCCCCGGGTTTCCGCCACATAGGCCGCGGTCATCGTGGCGACGCCCGACAGCCGGCCGGCGAAGTTCAGCGCCACCCGCTCGGCCGAGAGGACCGAGGCGGCGGGGCCCTCGATCTCCATCGCCGTGTCGCCGGGGGCGACCCGCGCGCCGTCGCCGCGCAGGGTGCGCACCTGCAGGGACGGATCGACCAGCCGGAAGGCCAGGGCCGCGACCTGCATCCCCGACAGCACGCCCGCGTCGCGCGCGCGCAGCCGCGCCCGGCAGGTCGCCCCTGCCGGGATCACCAGCCGCGTGGTGACGTCGCCGCCGGCGCCGAGATCCTCGAGCAGGGCGGCGCGCACCAGCGGCTCGAGCAGCAGGTCGGGCAGCAGGGGGGGAGGGGTCATGCGGCGGTCTCCTTGAGGGCGTCGGCGCGGATCTCCTGCGCGGCGGCCAGCGTCAGGCGGCTGCGCCGTCCCTCGGCCGTCGGCGCATGGGGATGGTCGGCGCGGAAATGGGCGCCCCGGCTCTCCGGGCGCGCGAGGGCGGCGGCGGCGATCAGGGTCGCGGCCGCGGTCAGGACGTGGAGGGCGGGGGCCTCGGTCTCGATCCGGGCGATCTCGCGCAGGGCGCAGCGCAGGCCGGCGGCGTCGCGCACCACGCCCACGCCCGCGGTCATCGCCCGGCGCAGGCGGGCGACGCGGGCGGGATCGGGCGCCTTGGGCGCGGACCCGCTGGGCGGGGCGACGGGGTCGGCCGGGCCGGCGGGCCCCAGCGTCGTGGCGATGTCGCGGGCGCATCGGGCGGCGTAGACCAGCGCCTCCAGCAACCCGTTCGAGGCGAGCCGGTTGGCGCCGTGCAGGCCGGTCGAGGCGGCCTCGCCGCAGGCCCAGAGCCCTGCGAGGCTGCTGCGCCCCTGCGCATCGGTCTCGACACCGCCCATGTGGTAATGCGCGGCCGCGGCGACCGGGATGGTGCCGTGGACCGGATCGATCCCGGCGCGCGCGCAGGCCTCGGCTACCGCCGGGAACTTCTCGACCACACTCGCGCCAAGGCTCGCGCGAGTGTCGAGCGCCGGATCGCGGCCTGCCTGCCGCTCGGCAAAGACGGCACGGGCGA
>CAXGVP010000504.1:0-3605 GCA_964013055.1 uncultured Albimonas sp. | reverse complement strand
CCGAGCCCCGCCCAGGCCGCCATCACCTCCGCATCCAGCGCGGCGGCGAGGTCGGCGACGGTCGGCCAGGTCTGCGTGAAGCGCAGGAAATAGGGCGCGGCATGGGGGACGGTGGTCTGCTGGAGCATGATCTCCGACAGCCACACCCGGTAGGGATCGGGCCGCACGCCCGCCGCCCGGTCGGCGGGGGGAACCCGCCAGGGCAGGGCGCGGGCGTGGCGGTCGTACCAGGCCAGCAGCTCGGCAGAGATCGCGGCGTCCTCGGGCGCCTGCGGGCCCGGCGTCGGCGCCGCGGGCTTGGGCCCCGCGCGACGGCCGCGCCGGGGCGGCGCCTCGGCGACGGTCTCCGGGGCGGTTTCCGGGATGGCCTTCGAGGCGGCGTTCCCGGCGGGCTTCGGCGCGGCGGTCCGGGCGGTCTGCGGGGCGGGCTCTGCCGGGCTCGCCTCGGCGCGGCCGGGGCGGGCCGGGCGGCGCGGGCCTGTCGGGCGCGCGGGGCCGGCGGGGCGGCTGGCGCGGGTCATCGCCCGCGCCCCGGAAGGGAGGCGACGCGTCCCCTAGGCAGGGCGGGGCGAAGCGGGCAGGCTGGGGCGGATCGGGCAGGGAGCGCGGACATGGACGACACCCTCGACAAGGACGGCGGCCGAGGCAAGCGGCCCGGCCCCGGCGGCCGGCGCGTGCGGCGACCGGGCGCGCGTCCGGGCCCGATGGGCGGCGTCCGGCCGATGGCGCCCCCCCGTCCCGCGGCGGCGGCCGCACCCTCCGGCGCCGGCGCCGCCCCCGCCGGACCCGCTGCAGCCAGGGACGCCGGTCCCGGAGCCGCCTCCGCCAGGCCCGTCTCCCCCAAGTCCTCCACTTCCAGGGCTCCCGCGAAAGCCTCCGGCAAGGCGCCGCCCCCGCCGAAGCGGCGCGAGGTCGGCTTCCTGCAGGTCGGCTCGCTGACCTCGGTCCCCGTGCGCGAGGTTTCGGCCAAGCGCGGCTTCGCCGAGACCCGCATCCTCACCGACTGGGTGGCGATCGCGGGCGAGGCGCTGTCCGCCCACTGCCGGCCGCTGAAGATCGGCTATTCCGGCGCCTCCTTCGGCGCGACCCTCTACCTCGAGGTCGAGGGCGCCCGCGCCGCCGAGGTCGAGATGCAGGGCCCCCGCATCATCGAGCGGGTGAACGCCCACTACGGCTATCGCGCCATCTCCCGCGTGCGCATCCAGCAGGCGGGGCGCCTCTCGGCCGCCGCCCGCGGCGCCGAGGCCCGGCCCGAGGGCCTGGCCGAGCCGCCCGCCCCCTTCGCGCGCAGCGCCCCCGAGATCGGCGGCGTCGAGGACGAGGGCCTGCGCGCCGCGCTCTCGCGCCTCGGCCAGCGGGTCCGGGCGACGCGGGACTGACCCCCGCCGCCGGCCCCGAGATTGCGAGAACGTGATTCCGCCCCACCCCGCGGGGATTTGAGCCCGCGCCCCCGCCGCGCTATGACCTCCCCTGGTCCGCCCTCGCGGCGGAGCTGGTTCGAAGGTCGACAGGAAAGGTCGCCGATGAAACGCATTCTTCTCGCCGCCGCCGCCGCCGCGGCGCTCGCCGTCTCCGCCGTCGCGTCGGGCGCTCCCGCCTGGGCGCAGGACGCCGAGATGTCCGAGGGCGGCGTGCTGCTGGGCATCCAGACCGAGGGCTCGGCCGACGCGCCCGTCCACGTCATCGAATACGTCTCGCTGACCTGCCCGCACTGCGCGGCATTCCAGGCCGACGTGTTCCCGCAGCTCAAGAAGGACTTCATCGACACCGGCAAGATCACCTACGAGGTGCGCGAGGCCTATTTCGACCGTTTCGGCCTGATGGCCGCGGTGGTCGCCCGCTGCGGCGGGCCGGAGCGCTACTTCGGCTTCCTCGACCTGTTCCTGACCCGCCAGTCCCGCTGGGCGCGCGCCGACGACATCCCCGCCGAGCTCGCCGCCATGGCCAAGCAGGGCGGCCTGACCGAGGAGCAGGTGATGACCTGCCTCAACGACACCGACGCCCAGCGCGCGCTGGTCGGCATGTACCAGGACTACCGCGAGGATCCGCGCTTCACCGGCACGCCGACCCTGATCGTGGGCGACGAGAAGGTCGAGAACCCCAGCTACGAGAACCTCGCCAAGGCGATCGAAGCCGAGATGTGATCTCCGCGCGCCGCGCGGATGTCGGAGGCGGGCGCCCGGCCGGGCGTCCGCCTCCTGCGTTCCGGGGGGCGGGATCGGCTTGCATTGTCCCCATATCTTGCGTGTTGTGGCGGCGGTTTCGCTATATGCAGCGGGGCTCCCCTTGACCTTGAGGGCCGATGCCCGCAGGCTTCGATGGATCGGCCGGGCGCGACTCGGCGCCCCGCGGACCCCGAGCGATCGATGCATTTCACCCGGCTGCGCCTTCAGGGCTTCAAGAGCTTCGTGGACCCGACCGAGCTGGTCATCGCCCCCGGCCTGACCGGCGTGGTGGGGCCCAACGGCTGCGGCAAGTCCAACCTGCTCGAGGCGCTGCGCTGGGTGATGGGCGAGACCTCGGCCAAGGCGATGCGCGGCGGCGACATGGAGGACGTGATCTTCGCCGGCGCCTCGACCCGCCCCGCGCGCAGCTATGCCGAGGTCGCGATCCGCATCGACAACGCCGAACGCACCGCGCCGGCCGAGTTCAACCATTCCGACGACCTGGAAATTTCCCGGCGGATCACCCGGGATGCGGGCTCGGCCTATCGGCTCAATGGAAAAGAGCTGCGGGCGCGCGATGTAAAAATGCTGTTCGCGGATGCGTCGACCGGCGCGCATTCGCCGGCGCTGGTGCGGCAGGGCCGGATCTCGGAGCTGATCAACGCCAAGCCCAAGGCCCGCCGCGCTATCCTCGAGGAAGCGGCCGGCATCGGCGGCCTCTACCAGCGCCGCCACGAGGCCGAGCTGAAGCTGCGCGCGGCCGAGGACAACCTCGCCCGCGTCTCGGATGTGCTGGAAAAACTGGGCGACCAGCTCGGCCAGCTTCAGCGCCAGGCCCGCCAGGCCGCCCGCTACCGCGAGATTGCGGCCGAGCTGCGCCGGGCCGAGGGGATGCTGCTGTGGCTGCGCTGGCGCGAGGCCGGCGCCGAGGCGAGCGAGGCGCAGAGGCGCCTGACCGAGGCCACCGCGCTCGCCGCCCGCGCCCAGACCGAGGCCGCCGCCCGCGCCGCCGCCCGCATCGAGGCCGACGAGGCGCTGCCGCCCTTGCGCGAGGAAGACGCCGTCGCCGCCGCCATCCTGCAGCGCGCCCTGGTCGAGCGCGACCAGGTCGACGAGCGCATCCGCCAGGCCGCCTCGGACATCGCCCGGCTGGAGGCCCGCGCCGTGCAGCTCAACCGCGACCTGGAGCGCGAGAGCTCGCTGGGCCGCGACGCCGACGAGAGCGTGGAGCGGCTCGACTGGGAGGAAGCCCAGCTCAAGGAGGCGCAGGACGGCCAGGCCGACCGGCTGGCCGAGGCCGCCGAGGCCTCGCGCGCCGCCACGGTCGCGGTGGAGTTCGAGGAGGCCGAGCTCGACCGCCTGACCGGCGACGCCGCCCGTCTCGCCGCCCGCCACCAGTCCGCCGCGCGGCGCATGGACGAGGCTCGCGGCCAGCGCGCC
>CAXGVP010000503.1:0-3607 GCA_964013055.1 uncultured Albimonas sp. | reverse complement strand
AGTCGCTCTGATCGGCATCCGCGATGGACGGCTCCGGAGAACAGGCGCTCCCGGCCCTTGCGGGCGGGCGTTGTCCCTGGGGGCGGGGCGGCCTAGCTTGCGGGGACGGGCGGGCGGCGGACAAGGGGGCCGGATGGCGAGGACGACGAGCAAGCGGCGCGGGCTGCTGCGCCGGCTGGTGGAGCTGGTGTTTCTCGTGGCGGCCGTGACGGTGGTGTGGGTCGGGCTCTACCGGGTGCTGATCCCGCCGAGCACCATCTACATCGAGCAGGAACGCTGGCGGCTGGGGGAGATCGACCGGCGGCCGCTGGACTTCGACGCCCTGCCCGCGCGGGTGCGGCTGGCGTTTCCCGCCGCCGAGGACGCCCGATTCTGCACCCATTCCGGCTTCGACGTCGAGGCGATCCGCGAGGCGCTGGAAGCGAACGCCGAAGGGGGCGGGCTGCGCGGCGGCTCGGGGATCAGCCAGCAGGTCGCCAAGAACGCCTTCCTGTGGCAGGGGCGCAGCTGGGCGCGCAAGGGGCTGGAGGCCGGCTTCACCGTGCTGGTCGAGGCGATGTGGCCCAAGGACCGGATCCTGGAGGTCTATCTCTCGGTCGCCGAGATGGGCGAGGGGATCTTCGGCCTGGAGGCCGCGGCCCAGCGGCATTTCGGGGTGACGGCGGCGGATCTGACCCCCCGCCAGGCGGCGCTGATCGCCGCCGCCCTGCCCGATCCCAAGCAGCGCGACCCCGCCCGCCCCAGCGGCTGGCTGTCGCGCCGCGCCGCCCAGATCGAGAACGGGGCGGGGACGCTGGAAGCCTCGGGCGGGGGCTGCGTCCTGGACTGAGGCGGAGGCCTTGCTGGGCTCTGGCGGCCCTCCCCCCCCGCTCAGACGGCGAGGCGGACGAGGTCCTCGGTCTCCTCGGGGAGCAGCTCGGGCGCGGGGCGCACGGCGGAGATCTTGCGGGCGAGATCGCGCGCCAGCACCGACTCGAGCGCCGGGCGCAGGGTCGGGTCGGCGCGGAAGGCGCGGCGCAGGGCCTTGCCGTCCCACTCCAGCAGCTCGGCGCCGGGCAGCGCGGTGATCGTCGCGGGCGCCACGGCGCCGGTGACGAAGCTGACCTCGCCCACGAAGAACGGGCCGTCGACCTCCACCGCCTGGCCGTTGCGCTCGACCCGCAGGGCGCCCTCGGCGAGATACCACAGATGCTCGGGCGCCCAGCCCTCGCGCGTCAGGCGCTGGGGGGCGGCGAGGGTGCGCCGCTCGGCCAGGCGCATCAGGCTGCGGAAGGCGTCGGGCGCGATCGGGCCGAGCGAGCGGCGCAGCGGCCGGTTGCGCGCCCGGATCGAGACCTGGGAGCCCGACCACGCCCCGCGCGCCAGGCCGATGAGCGCGCCCAGCGCCACCAGGCCCATCGCGGCGAGGGTCAGCTGCGTCGTCGCGGCGGGCTGCAGGCGGCCCTCCAGCAGCGCCGCCGCCGCGGCGCCGGCCACGGCGGCGAGCAGGACCAGCAGGCGCAGCCGGCGGATCTCGCGCATCATCAGCCCCAGCGCGGCGAGCCCCGCGCCAAGGATCGCAAGCCCCTCGCCGATCGCGATCGGATCCATTCCGAGCCTCCTGTCGTTCGTCTGCATTCCATCACAAGATGAACGGATTTTCACCCCTCTTTACGATACGTTGCCCTGCCGCGCGAGACGTCCGGGCCGCGATGCCGGCCCCGCGTGGCCGGCCCGAGGAGGCCGGCCCGGTGCGGCAGCTTGCATCCGGCGCACGGCTTGCATCGGGCCTTCGTGGACGGCAGGGTCTGCCGGCCGCGCCCCGCCGGTCGCGGCGCGCCCTTTCCGCCCCGCTCCAGGACGATCGCCCAGCCTCATGCGCCGACTGCACCACATCCCCCTGTCCCCGTTCTGCCGCAAGGTCCGCCTGGCGCTGGCCGAGAAGCGGCTGGAGGTCGACCTCGTGGAGCAGACGCCCTGGTCGCGCAGCGTGGAGTTCCTGCGCCTGAACCCGGCCGGCGTGGTGCCGGTGTTCGAGGACGACGAGGCCCACGGCCGCGCCGTGATCTGCGACAGCGCGGTGATCTGCGAATACCTCGAGGAGACCCGGCCCGAGCGCCCCCTGCTGCCCGGCGGCCCGCGCGCCCGGGCCGAGGCGCGCCGGCTGGTCGCCTGGTTCGACGACAAGATGATGCGCGAGGTCACCGCCAACCTGGTGGACGAGCGGGTGATGAAGAAGGTGCGCGGCGGCGGCCATCCCGACAGCGGCCGGATCCGCGCCGGCTCGAAGAACCTGGCCACGCACCTGGAATACGTCGGCTGGCTGGCCGACCAGCGCAAGTGGCTGGCGGGGGACGAGATCAGCCTGGCCGATTTCGCCGCCGCCGCGCATCTGAGCTGCCTGGACTACATCGGCTATGTCGACTGGGACGCGGCGCCCTCGGCCAAGGGCTGGTATCAGCGGATCAAGTCGCGCCCGGCCTTCCGCACCCTGCTGGCCGACCACCTCTCGGGCTTCCCGCCGCCCGCCCATTACGCCGACCTGGACTTCTGAGCGCCCGGCCGGCGGGGCGCCGGGGCGGGTCGCTCGCCCCCCAGGGGCAGGCGTCGAGGGCCGCGCCCCCGGCGATCCGCGCCCGCGGCGCCGCGAAAGCGGGACGTTGCCGTGGCGGCCGCCGTATGGTAAAGTTTTTCCCTCGCGTGCATGCGTTTTAGCCCTGTTCACAAATATTTACGGGACAGTCATCAAGATGAAGATCGCGGCGATGCTCCTCGCGCTCGGTATGACCCTGGCGCTTTCCGCTCCGGCGAAAGCGCTGGTCAGCTTTGCGAGCTCGATCGACGCGACGCTTTCGGCGACGTCGCTTCCCGACGGGGTCAGCCTGACCTACGACGTCTCGAACTATGACGGCTACGCCTCGGGCTACGGCGCCTACACGGCCGACTGGTCGGACGACTACCTGATCGAGGGGCCGAAGCTGTCCCTCGCCCCGTCGGTCTCGGCCTCGACCGACGCGCTGGCGGTGATCGAGGCGGCCTCGCTCAACGACGCCGCCGTGACGCTCGAGAACCTGACCAACGCGGTCTCGACCGTCGACTTCCTGCTCAGCTTCGACCTGAAGGCCGAGGCGACGGTCGACGGCGGCCCCGATGCGGTCGGCAAGGCCTACGCCACCCTGATGGTCGAGACGCTGGAGGCGCGGCCCTCGGTCTCGCAGTCGATCGACGTCTATGCCGGCGGCGACTACGGGCCGAGCCTGGCGCGGGAGACCGGGGCCTGGACCTTCTCGATCGTGCTCGACCCCGGCGAGCGGATCAGCCTGGTCGTCTATGCCGACGTCATGGGCTATCTCTCGGACGCGGTCGGCCGGGACGCCAGCCCCGTGCCCCTGCCCGGCGCGCTGCCGCTGGCGGCGGCGGGGCTGGCCTCGCTGGGCGGCGTGGCGGCGGTGCGCCGCCGGCGCCGAAACCGGGGCTGACCCGGGCCACCGCGCCGGGCGACGCGCGCGTCGCCCCGAAGCCGGCGGACGATCCTTCGCACGATCCAGCGGCCGCGCTGAAGGCCGAGCTTGCGGCCCGCGCCCGGGCCGAGGGCTTCGTGGGCTTCGGCGTCTGCCGCGCCGACGCG
>CAXGVP010000502.1:0-3612 GCA_964013055.1 uncultured Albimonas sp. | reverse complement strand
GGCCGCGACGACGTCGCGGCCCGGTTTCATGGGGTCCGGCCTGGATGCCGGGTCGGTCTGTACTGAGGAGAAGGGGGTGGCCTTAGGCGGCAGACTTGGCCACCCCCGGTCACTTCACCCTTCGAACACAACTCGGATCATAGAGCCACCTGGTACGCTACGCCCGACGTCGACGTGACGTCGGCTACTCGTTAATGAATCCTTAACGACGCCCGCATGTCAACGGACAGGATGAACGAAACAGTGAGTGTTCAAGAAGTCTTCAAAATTCTCCGGACAGATGAATGTGCCGTTTTGGCGCAAACCCTTGTTTTTGAAGGATCGGAGCACGACCTGCGCGACGGCTTCGTTCATCTGTCCACGGCCAGCCAGGCGCCGGGGACCGCGGCCCGGCACTTCGCCGAGGACGGGAATCTGTGGCTTTTGTGCCTCTCGACCGCCGCGTTGGGAGAATCACTTCACTGGGAAGAAAGCCGCGGCGGGGCGCTGTTCCCGCATCTCTACCGAAAAATCGCGTTTTCCGACGTGAGCTGGATTCGCCCCCTGCCCCGGGGCGCCGCGGGCCGTCACCTGTTTCCCACAGGCCTCGCCTGGGGGGAGCCCGACGCATGAGCCTCGCCGTCGCGGCCGAGCGCGCGGGCCTCGCCCTGCTGCGCAACCTGGAGCCGGAGGCCGCGCACCGCCGCGCCCTCCAGGCCCTGAACCTGCGGCATGCGCTGGGGCTGTCGCCGGGCGGGCCGGTCGCCTCGCCCGGGCTGACGCGGCGGGTGTGGAACCTGGAGTTTCCCAACCCCGTCGGCGTCGCCGCCGGCTTCGACAAGAACGCCGAGGCGGTGGCCGCGACCCTCGCCTCCGGCCCCGGCTTCCTCGAGATCGGCGGCGTGGCCCCGAGGCCGCAGCCCGGCAACCCCCGCCCGCGCCTGTTCCGCCTGAGCGAGGACCGCGGCGTGATCAACCGCTTCGGCTTCAACACCGACGGGATGGAGGTCGTGGCCGCCCGGCTGGAGGCGACCCGCGCCGCCGCGCCCCTTCCGGCGCCGCTGGGCCTGAACCTCGGCGCCAACAAGGACAGCGAGGACAAGGTCGCCGACTACGTCGCGGTGCTGGGCCGCTTCGCCGGGCTGGTCGACTTCTTCGTGGTCAACGTCTCGTCGCCCAACACCGAGCGGCTGCGCGACCTGCAGGGCCGCGAGGCGCTGGCCGCCGCGCTGGCCCGCAGCCTCGAGGTGCGCGAGGCGAAGGCCCCCGGCGCGCCGCTGCTGGTCAAGATCGCGCCCGACCTCGACGCGGGGGAGCTCTCGGACGTGGCCGAGGTCTGCCTCGCGCAGGGAATCGACGGGATCGTGGCGACCAACACCACCCTCGCGCGCGAGGGGCTGAAAAGCCCCGATGCGCAGCAGGCGGGCGGGCTCTCGGGCCAGCCTCTGTTCGCGCGCTCGACCCAGGTGCTGGCGGATCTCAGCCGCCTGACCGGCGGGACGCTGCCGCTGGTGGGGGTCGGGGGCGTCGCCTCGGTCGAGCAGGCGCAGGCCAAGCTCGCGGCCGGGGCGTCGCTGGTGCAGCTCTACTCGGGGCTGGTCTACGGCGGGCTGGCGCTGGCGGGCGAGATCGCCCGCGGCCTGGACCGCGACGCGGGCTGAGGGATTCGCAGGGGCGGCCCGCGGGCCGCCCCGAGCCTGCGCGAGGCGGCCCGGCGCGGCCCGCGCAGGGGGGAAACCGGGCCCGCGAGGCGAGGAATCCCGGCAATCCGGCGCGAATCCGCCTCAACGTCGGGGGACGCCCCGCGGCAGGGCGACGCTGCACAGGGCCGCAAGCCGGCGGCGGGGGCGTCGAGTTCACCAAATTTCAAGGACTTGGGTGCACCCATGGGGCGCCTGTCACGATATTGCGCGCCTCAACCCCCTGTGCTAGCTAGCCCTCGGTTCGAGAGAGGGGGCGGACGACATCCGCTTGGAAGTCGCCCCGCGCCGGCTTTTGGCATGTCCAGCCGAATTCGGAAGGGGACCCGTGGCAGTATCAGCAACGCTCACCACCGGCATCGCGGGACGCTACGCGACCGCTCTGCTGGAGCTCGCCGAGGAGCAGGGCGCCCTCGAGCAGGTCGAGACCGATCTCAAGTCGGTCCGCCAGGCGCTGCACGACAGCGCCGACCTGCGCACCGCCGTCAGCAGCCCGCTCTACAAGCGTGACGAGCTGTCCGCGGCCATGGCCGCCGTCGCCGACGCGCTCGGCGTGTCGGCGCTGACCAAGAACATCATCGGGCTGATGGCGCAGAAGCGCCGCCTGTTCGCGCTCGGCCATGTCTGCGACGCCTACGTGGCGCGGATGGCGGAGCGTCGGGGCGAGCTGACCGCCGACGTGAAGGTCGCGGCCCCGCTGAGCGACGATCAGCGCACGGCTCTCGCCGATGCGCTGAAAGCGGCCTTCGGCCGCGACGTGAATCTGGACGAGACGGTCGATGAAAGCCTCATCGGCGGTCTTGTCGTCAAGGTCGGGTCCAAGCTGATCGACACCTCGATCCGCTCGAAACTCGCCGCCCTGCAGAACGCCATGAGAGAGGTCGGGTGATGAGCATCCAGGCAGCCGAGATTTCTGCTATCCTCAAGGAGCAGATCAAGAACTTCGGTCAGGAAGCGGAAGTCTCCGAGGTCGGCACGGTGCTGTCCGTCGGCGACGGCATCGCCCGCATCTACGGCCTCGACTCCGTGCAGATGGGCGAGCTGGTGGAATTCCCCGGCGGCCTGATGGGCATGGCGCTGAACCTCGAGGCCGACTCGGTCGGCGCGGTGATCTTCGGCGACGACCGCGGCATCCGCGAGGGCGACACCGTCAAGCGCACCGGCTCGATCGTGGACGTTCCCGCCGGCAAGGGCCTGCTGGGCCGCGTCGTCGACGCGCTCGGCAACCCGCTGGACGGCAAGGGCGCGCTGGACAGCTCCGAGCGTCGCCGCGCCGACGTGAAGGCCCCCGGCATCATCCCGCGCAAGTCGGTGCATGAGCCGATGGCGACCGGCCTCAAGGCGATCGACGCCCTTATCCCGATCGGCCGTGGCCAGCGCGAGCTGATCATCGGCGACCGCCAGACCGGCAAGACCGCCGTGGCGCTCGACGCGATCCTCAACCAGAAGAGCTACAACGAGGCCGCCGGCGACGACGAGTCCAAGAAGCTCTACTGCATCTACTGCGCCGTCGGCCAGAAGCGCTCGACCGTCGCCCAGCTCGTGAAGAAGCTGGAAGAGACGGGCGCCATGGACTACTCGGTGATCGTGGCGGCCACCGCCTCGGACCCGGCGCCGATGCAGTACCTGGCCCCCTACGCGGCCTGCGCCATCGCGGAGTACTTCCGCGACAACGGCATGCACGCGCTGATCATCTACGATGACCTGTCCAAGCAGGCCGTCGCCTACCGCCAGATGTCGCTGCTGCTGCGCCGTCCGCCGGGGCGCGAGGCCTACCCGGGCGACGTGTTCTACCTGCACTCCCGCCTGCTGGAGCGCGCCGCGAAGCTGAACGAGGACTTCGGCTCGGGCTCGATGACCGCCCTGCCCGTCATCGAGACGCAGGCCGGCGACGTGTCGGCCTACATCCCGACCAACGTGATCTCGATCACCG
>CAXGVP010000501.1:0-3625 GCA_964013055.1 uncultured Albimonas sp. | reverse complement strand
GCCGACCTGCGCCTGCTGGAGGCCCGCGGCCTGAAGGTCGAGGAGGCGATCCTGACCGGCGAATCCGTCCCCGTCGACAAGGCCCCCGCCCCGGTCGCCGAGGAGGCCGCGCTGGGCGACCGCGCCTCGATGCTGTTCTCCGGCGCCATGGTCGCCGCGGGGACCGGGCGGGGCCTGGTCGCGGCGACGGCAGGCGACACCCAGATCGGGCGGATCGGCGCGATGCTCTCGGACGTCGAGGAGCTCGCCACCCCGCTGCTGCGCCAGATGGACCGCTTCGCCCGCTGGCTGACCGTGTTCATCCTCGCCGTCGCCGCCGCGGTGCTGGCCTGGGGGCACCTGGTCGGCCGGATGGCCTTCGCGGACCTGTTCATGGCGGTCGTCGGCCTTTCGGTCGCCGCGATCCCCGAGGGGCTGCCGGCGGTGCTGACCATCACCCTGGCGGTGGGCGTGCAGTCGATGGCCCGGCGCAACGCCATCGTCCGCCGCCTGCCGGCGATCGAGACGCTGGGCGCCGTCTCGGTGATCTGCGCGGACAAGACCGGGACGCTGACCCGCAACGAGATGGCGGTGGCGGCGCTGGCGGCCGACGGGCGGCTCTATTCCGTCGAGGCCAACGGCTACGCCCCCGAGGGCGCGGTGCGCTGGCAGGAGGCCGAGGCCGACCCGGCCGAGCACGCGGTCCTGCTCGACTTCGCGCGGGCGGCGGCGCTGTGCAACGACGCGGGCCTGCACCCCGACCGCGACGGCTGGCGGATCGAGGGCGATCCGATGGAGGGCGCGCTGATCGCGCTGGCCGGCAAGATCACCGGCGAGGGCCGCGCCCCCTTCCCCCGCTGGAGCCGCAGCGACGCGATCCCCTTCGACGCCGCGCATCGATACATGGCGGTGCTGCACCACGACCACGACGGCCGGGCCGCGATCCACGTCAAGGGCGCGCCCGAGGCGGTGCTGGCGCTGTGCGCCGACCAGCGCGGCCCCGACGGCGGGACCCGGCCGCTGGACGTCGAGGGCTGGCGGCGCACGGTCGAGGAACTCGCCGCCCGGGGCCAGCGGGTGATCGCCGTCGCGCTGCGCGAGATGCCGCCCGAGCATGTGGTGCTGGACGTGGCCGATCTGGACGGGACGCTGACGCTGATCGGGCTGGTGGGGCTGGTCGACCCCCCGCGCGAGGCTGCGGCCGAGGCGGTGGCCGAGTGCCGCCGCGCCGGCATCTCGGTCAAGATGATCACCGGCGACCACGTCGCCACCGCCCGCGCCATCGCGGCACAGGTGGGGCTCGAGCGGCCCGACCGGGCCCTGACCGGGGCCGAGATCGACGCGATGGACGACGCGGCCCTGGCGCAGGCCGCGCTCGAGGCCGACGTCTTCGCGCGCACCTCTCCCGCCCACAAGCTGCGGCTGGTGGCGGCGCTGCAGTCGCGCGGCCTGACGGTGGCGATGACCGGCGACGGGGTGAACGACGCGCCGGCGCTCAAGCGCGCGGATGCGGGGGTGGCGATGGGGCGCAAGGGCTCGGCCGCCGCGCGCCAGGCGGCGGAGATCGTGCTGGCCGACGACGACTTCGCCTCGATCGTGGCGGCGGTGCGCGAGGGGCGCACCGCCTACGACAACATCCGCAAGGTGATCGGCTGGACCCTGCCCACCTCCGCCGGCGAGGCGATCACCATCGTGGCCGCCCTGCTGGCCGGCCTGGCGCTGCCGATCACCGCGGTGCAGATCCTGTGGGTGAACCTGGTCACCGCGGCGACGCTGGGGCTCGCGCTCGCCTTCGAGCCGACCGAGCCCGGGACCATGCGCCGCCCGCCCCGGCCCCGCGACGCGCCGCTGCTGACGGGGGCGCTGCTGTGGCATGTGGCGCTGGTCTCGACGCTGATCCTGGCGGCGGTCTTCGGGATCTACGCCTGGGCGACGGGCGCGGGGCGCGCGCCGGCGGAGGCGCAGACGCTGGCGATGAACACGCTGGTGGTGCTGGAGATCTTCCACCTGTTCTTCATCCGCACCCTCCACGGCGCCTCGCTGACCTGGGCGGCGGCGCGGGGCACGCCGATCGTGTGGGCCTGCGTCGTCGCGGTGACGGCGGCGCAGCTCTCGATCACCTATCTGCCGCCGCTGCAGGCGGTGTTCGGCGCCCAGGCGGTGTCGTTGGCCGACGGCGCGCGGGTCCTGGCCATCGGCGTCGGGTTCTTCGCCCTGCTCGAGACCGAGAAGCAGATCCGCCTCGCCCTGCTGCGCCGCGGCTGACCGCCCGCCTCTGCGGCGCGGTCGGCGCCGCCGCCCACGGACGGCGCCGCCAGCCCGCAAGCACCGGCGGTGTCGATGCCGTTCGGCCCGACGTCCTCGCCCGAGAGCGTCGGCAGCACGTTCTCCCCTGGCACCTGGCCCGCGGCCTGGCCCAGGCCGGGGTGTCGGCCTCGCCGATCGGGGTGGAGGCGGCGGGCGCATCGGGGGACGCGGGCTTCAGGCCGTCGGGCCCGGTGCAGGGGATCTGCACGCCCGAGGTCTGCGCATCGGCGGGGATGTCCCAGGTCGCGCCCCCCGGCCGCGACGTCGCCGCAGGGACCCGGATGCGCCCGGGCACGGCGCCGAGACGCAGCTGGACCCGAGCGGCGAGACCGCGCGCAGCCGCGCGCCGCGAAGAGACCGGAGCGACGACCATGGGCGTCTCCTCTCGTAGCGATGCGAGGCCCCGGGCCGGAGCGACCCGGGGCCACATGGCCCCGCCTTGCCCCCCTCGGCGCCCACCACCGGACCGTTGCCTCGACGCGACGCGACGCCTTGCGGCTCTTAAAGCTTTCATGCGGCAACGGACGCCTCCCCTTTGCCCGTGGCCGGCCCGCGCGGCGCCGGGGCGCAGCCGCCGCAGGGGGGAGGCGCCGAGAGCGCGGCCGCGGCTGTCGGCGCGGCCCCCGCGGTCGTGTTGGGCTGCGCGGGGACCGGGAGCGTGGGAGGGAGCCGCGCCCCCTCCGGCCCTCGCCGGCTCAGGCCGCGAGCGGGCGGCTCGTCTGCGTCGACCAGGTTCCGTCGGGGCGGCGGCGCGCGGCGACGCGTCCCTCCTCCAGCGCGAGGAGATGCAGCCAGCCGTTGTCGAACAGCGCCCGGACCGGGGGATGGCGGGCCAGGACCTCGGCGATGGCCTCGCGCGGGGCCTCGATCAGCACCGTCAGGCGCAGGGCCTCGTGGACGAAGCGCTCGCCGTCGTGGAGCGCCTGGCGCGGCAGGCCGGCGCGCAGGCGGCCGCCGCCGCCCTCGACCACGCCGATGCCGCCGACGACGTTGTGGATCAGCTTGTCGCCGCTGCCGAAGACCTCGGGCGCGACGGTCGAGCCGTAATATTGCAGGCTGATCCAGCTCGCCACCACCACCGGCGCGGTCAGGATCAGCTCCAGCGTGGCGAAGCCCTCGTCCGCCCGCCAGTCGTAGCTGTGCAGGAAGGCGCGGCCGCCCAGGTCGACCCCCGCCGTCGCCGCGCGCGGCGCCGCGATGAAGGCCGAGCAGCCCGCAAGGCCCCACTCGGGGCGCACCTGCGCCCAGTCGTAGGCGCGCGCGGCGACGGTGGCCGGGGTCGCGCCCGGCAGGCGAGCCGCCCGCTCGGCCCGCGCCAGCCCGCCCGCGGCGCGGAGCC
>CAXGVP010000500.1:0-3627 GCA_964013055.1 uncultured Albimonas sp. | reverse complement strand
TCACCGTACACACCTGCCAAACCAACGTTTGGCAGGTCTGAACACCCATGGCGGAACCCGGCTCACCCCTGCGCATCGTCGCCTACGAGCGCGTCTCCACCGCCCGCCAGGGCCGCAGCGGCCTGGGCCTCGAAGCCCAGCGTCACGCCATCGAGCAGCTGGTCGAGGCGAGGGCCGCGACCCTGCTCGGCCGCTTCACGGAGGTCGAGAGCGGCCGCAAGGCCGATCGGCCGGAACTGACGAAGGCGCTGCACCTGGCCAAGGTCACCGGCGCGACGCTGGTGATCGCCAAGCTGGACCGCCTCTCCCGCAACGCCGCCTTCCTCTTGGCCCTGCGGGACAGCGGCGTCCGCTTCCTCGCCGCCGACATGCCAGAGGCCAACGACCTCACCGTCGGCATCATGGCGCTCGTCGCCGAGCAGGAGCGCCGCGCCATCTCCCGGCGCACGAAGGAGGCGCTGGCGGCCGCGAAGGCGCGGGGCGTGCAACTCGGCAACCCGAACGGGGCGGTGGCGCTGCGACAGGCGGCCGACGGGGGCGCGTCGCTGCGCAGGACCGTCTCCGAGAACGCCGACGCCTTCGCTCAGGACCTCGCGCCGGTGATCGAAGCGATCCGGGCAGAGGGCATTGCCAGCCTCCGCGGCATCGCGGCGGCGCTCAACACGCGCGGGATGCTCACACGACGCGGTGGGCGGTGGGGCGCATCGAACGTGCGGAACCTGCTCCTAAGACTATGACCGGCCTTTCCCGCGCCCGCTTCTGATGGGGGGGCGCACCGAAGTGCACAGTGGAGGCGCGTCCTTCAGCCAGCGCCAGGGTCGCGGGCGCCGGAATTCGCGCACCACGATGCGAGCGATGCGGGGTTGGCCTGCGTCGGCCTCGCCTTTCCCGTCGCCGGCGCCGCCTCCCGCCGGCCCGTCCGCCGTCCGGCTGGCGCGGAAGCCATCGCCGGGGGCGATCCGCGCAGGCTGTTGATCAAGTCGGGGGCGTATACGCACAGTCCCCCGGCAACGCCGTCAGCGCGAGGTCGCCGGGCGCACCAGCCGACGGCGCCTCGAGACCATCGGCGCCGCCAAGCGCGCGCCGTGAGCCCAAGTCCGGCGCAGCCCGCGCCGCAGCAAGGGAAGGAGCCCCCCGATGAGCCAGAACCACGCCCCGGCCGCCCTGTTCGCCCCCGAGATCCTCGGCGCCCGGCTGGTCGAAGAGATGTCCGACGCCCTGGTCGTCTCCGACCGCGAGGGCGCGATCCGGGTCTGGAACAAGGCGGCCGAGCGGATCTTCGGCTTCTCCGAAGCGGAAGCTCTGGGCGAAAGCCTGGACATCATCACGCCCGAGCGGCTGCGCGCCCGCCACTGGCAAGGTTACGACCAGACCATGCGCACCGGGCGAACGCGCTACGGGGCCGGCGACCTGCTGTCGGTTCCCGCGATCTGCAAGGACGGGCGCACGATCTCGGTGCAGTTCTCGATCCTGCCGCTGACCGACGCGGACGGCGAGATGCAGGGCGTGGCCGCGATCATGCGCGACGTCACCGACGACTTCGCCGAGCGCAAGGCCCTGCGCGCCGAACTGGCGCAACTGAAGCGCGGCTGACGTCCGCCCGCCCGACGAACGCTTGCCCGCCGAACGCTTGCCCGAACGCTTGCCCGACGGACGAGGCGCGGTCTTGCGTCGCCGTCGTCACGGCGGCACCGGGCTTGACCCGCGCCCTGCCGACGACCTATCGCTCGCGCGAAGGCCGCGATGGCGTCGCGCCTCGACGCCGCCGACGGGCGGGGCGTTCCGCACCCGCTCCGCGTCGGCTACTCCCGGTTTCGTCCTGAACGCCCGGATGCCCCGCCCGTCTTGGCGGGGGTGGAGCATGGAGTCGCGGCAATGACCCCTGTCCTGCGCTTTTCGTCCCGTTCGTTTCGCGGCGCCGCGGGCGTCGACCCGGGCATGATCTTCATGGCCGCCGCGATGCTGCTGCTGCCGCTGGGCGACACCCTCTCCAAGCTGCTGGCCGCCGAGATGGATCCGCTGGCCGTGACCCTGTTCCGGCTGCTGGCCCAGGCGGCCGTGCTGTTGCCGGCGGCGGCGCTCCTGCACGGGCGGGCGACCAGTTTCGCGCTCACGCGGGCGGCCGTCCTCTCGGGCTGCCTGGTGGCGGGGATGCTGGCCAGCCTGATCTCGGCTTTCGCGGTGATGCCCATCGCCACCGCCATCGCGATCTTCTTCGTCGAGCCGCTGCTGCTGACCCTGCTGGCCGGCCCCCTGCTGGGCGAGCCGCCCGGGCCGCGCTGGCTGGCGGCGGTGGCGATCGGCCTGCTGGGCGCGCTGGTCGTGATCCGGCCCGGCGGCGCCGACTTCGGCCCCGCCACACTGCTGCCGCTGGTCGCCGCAACCTGCTACGCGCTCAACATGGTCGTGCTGCGCAAGGCCAGCGCCCATACGCCGGTGCTGAAACTGCAATGCGGCGCGACCCTGGTCGCCGCGGGGATCTCCCTGCTGGCCGTGGGCGCCCTGGCGATCTTCGGCGAGGTCCGCCTGCCGCTGACCACCCTGCCCGGCTGGAACTGGTGGGCGATCGCCGCCTCGGGCCTCTGCGCCGCGCTGAGCTTCGCGCTGATCGGCGAGGCCTTCCGGCGGACCGAAGCGCGCGCGCTGGCGTCGTTCCAGTATCTCGAGATCCTGGGCGCCACGGCGATGGGCTACGTGGTCTTCGGCGACTTCCCCGATGCCGCCACCTGGCTGGGGGTGGCGATCATCCTGGGCTCGGGCCTCTATATCGTGCAGCGGGAGCGTCGCATTCACCGCCCGGCCGCGCCCGAGGGCGCCGGTCGGACCTGAACCTCCGGCGTCCCCCGCGCCCGTCCTCGCGTCGACGCATCATCCGCCGCGCCGCGGCTGCGTCTGCGATCCCTCGGCCGCCCCCCCACGCCCCGGGGCGCAACAGGGGACGGCCCGGGCGGCGCGTGCGGTCCGTATCCTCGGCCTGGGCTTCCCGCGTCGCTCGGGCGTCCTGCAGATCGCCCTCGAGCCTGCCCGCCATTGGGCGAGCGGTTCACGGCCCGTTCGACCGCCTGTCCAGCCAAGACCCCGCCCGCCCGCGACCTGCCGGAAGCCGGCGCGGCATGAAGAAGGCACGCTGCGGCCGGAGCGGCGACGCCGCGCGCAACCGGGGTCGATCTCGGCAGCGCCTCTCGGTCGAAACCCGGACCGCCGTTCGGTCGCTGATCCCGCTTCTCGATACGCTCCGCTGCGTAGCGTCGCGGTCGCGCTTTGATGCATCGCCTTCACGATCTGCGCCCGCCTCGACGATCCGCGCCGGGGACGGCGGTGATCGCGGGGCCGCTGATCGGGATCGCCACGAGCCCGTGGATGCGGGCGGCGTAGCGCTACGGCGTCATCGTCCCCGCCGTGCTCCCGTTCCTGCTGTCGCTTCGGCGGTCCGGCGAGCGAGCGGGACGCCTTGCCGAACGTCTTGAGGCCACGGAGAAGGCCAATGATGTCCAACGCCAGATGCTGGAAGCAGCAGCTCGCCGCCCTCGCGATCGCAACGAGCTTGCTCAGCGGCTGCGCGACGGACGGTTCTGAGACGAGCGGGTTCGGGACGTGTGCACCCGTTGTCGAGTATAGCCGGGAGTT
>CAXGVP010000499.1:0-3630 GCA_964013055.1 uncultured Albimonas sp. | reverse complement strand
TCTTACCTTCCGGGTGATAGACGGCCGCAAGATGGGGAAATCGTTCCGCAGTCCAATAGCCGAACTGGGTCGTAGCGATTACCGGCGAGACCGGGAAGCCTTCCTCCGCATAGCTGATGGCAGGCTCCAAGCATCGCGCTAGATCAAGCTTGCCGAAGCGTTCGTTCAGCGCGGCCCATCCACTGACGCAACCGGGGACCGTCCACGACAACGGGCTCTCACGGGGGATCCGCTCGAGCTGCTTCTCGCGTGCCCTCTCGAGGTTCCACTCATACGGTGCGCGCCCACTCGCGTTGAGGCCGAAGAGTCGTTGATCCTGCTGCGACCAGACGATCGCGAAGAGGTCACCGCCGATGCCGTCGCTGCCTGGCTCAGTCAGCCCCAGCATAGCGTTAGTGGCGATAGCTGCATCGACGCAGCTCCCGCCCGCCTTGAGGACATCGATGCCCACCATGGTCGCCAGCGGCTGGCTGGCGCAGACAATGCCGTTCTGGCAAGCGACCGTCGAGCGGTGGCCGTTGCGCCGGTAGAGCTGCTGGGCATCCAGATATGGGCGCGTACCCACCGCCAGAGCGGCTGTAGGCGCGGCGACCATTGCCGCCGGCGCGGCGCCTGGCTCTTCCGGCGACGCGACGCTTTGGCGGCGACGGGGCGCCGAGCGATCCCGAACAACCCCGCGCGCGACACTGCCGCCGACCGGGCGCCTGGCTTCGCGAGTGGCGCAACGCTGTGCCAGAGGCGCGCCGCCAGGGTCCCTCGAATGGCGCGACGCCCGGGCCTGCAAGATCGCGCGGCAGACGGCTCTGCCGCAGGGTGGGAAGCCCCGCTCTGCCGCGTTGCGCGATGCCCGGCTCTGCCGCGTGCGGCGGCCGACCTTGCCGCATGGCGCGGCGCCAGGGGGCGGCCGCCCTCCGTGAGTCCGCCGCCGGCGCGGACGGGGCCTCAGTCGATGGGCGAAAGCTGGGCGGGGGCCACGACCAGTTGGCGGACGCCGTGGGCGTGGTCTTCCTCGAAGGTGTTCTCGGCGCACCAGCGGTGCAGGGTCATGATGTCGACGCGCGCGCACCAGGGGCGCACGGACCAGGTGACCTGGTAGGGCGAGCAACTCGACTGCGAGTACTTCGGGCCGGTGGTGGAGCCGGCGAAGACCACCGGCTCGCCGAAGCCGGTGGGCAGCGCCCGGGGCTGGCTGAGGGCGGCCGGCAGGGACGGGTCGGGCGCGGCGTAGTCGAAATCCGAGAAATCCAGCGCCTCGGGGTCGTTGACCGCCAGGAACACCTGCGTCTCGACCCGCAGCTGGGGGTTCGCGCAGGCCTCGGTCGCGCAGGCGCCCAGGCCCGCGCCGGGGCCCGCGTCGCAGGAGGTGTGCACCCAGTGCACCTCGACCGTGTCGCCCGGCTTCAGCCCGTGGCAGGCGCCGTGGCCGTGCAGCGGATCCTCCAGCTCCTGCGAGGTCAGCAGCGCGGTCTCGTTGCAGCGCCAGCCGCCATGCTCGCCCTCGCCGCCGGGGACCGAGAAGCCGGGGCCCTTGTGCTCGGCGTTGACGTGGAAGTGGATGTTGCACAGGTTCAGCCGCGAGGCGGGCGGCGCCAGCGTGAACAGCCGCGCGTTGGCGCCTGCCTTGGCCGAGATGTCCCGCGGCGCCTGCGGCCCGAACCCCTCGCACAGCGGCTCGGCCCCCGCCAGCGCCGGCGCCGCCGGGGCCAGCGTCAAGGCCAGCGCCAGGACGGGCAGGATCGGGACGGCGGGTCGAAACATGCTCGGGCGCTCCGCAAGGGCCCGGTCGCTCCGGGCGGTCGGCGGAAGCAAGGCGGCGACTCGGGTTGAAACGGCGTTAACTCGCCCCTCCCGACCCCGTGAACCCCCGGCCGGCTGTTGCGCGCGAAGGCCCGGCCGCCGCGAGGCCGCCCCGTCGTCTCCCGTTTCGAAACGAAACGCCGCCGCGGCCGCGTCCTTCCGACGCGCGGGGCCTTGCGTCCCTCTCCGGCCCGGTTAACTGGCCGCACTCTCGCGGAGGGGGGGCCGTCCCCTCCGCCCGGACCGTGGCCAGCAAGGAGACGTCATGCGCCTGCGCCTTGGATGCGAGATCGCCTGCGACCTGCAGGCCCCCACGCCGATCGTGGCGATGCTGAACGTGCACCCCTCGCGGGTGTCGCACCTCGAGCGGCCGGACCACCTGACGGTCTCGCCGGCGGTGGACGTCGACTACTACCGCGACGCCTTCGGCAACTGGTGCGCGCGGATGGTGGCGCCGGCGGGGCGGTTCTCGATCCGCACGGACGGGGTGATCCGCGACGACGGCGCCCCCGACCCGGTGTTCCCCGACGCCCGCCAGGCCGCGATCGAGGACCTGCCGGCGGAGGCGATCCAGTTCCTGCTGCCCTCGCGCTACTGCGAATCCGACAAGCTGATGGAAGAGGCCTGGAGCCGCTTCGGCCACCTGCCCGAGGGCTGGGCGCGGGTGCAGGCGGTGGTGGAATACGTCCACAACCACATCCGCTTCGACTACATGGCCGCCCGCAACACCCGCACCGCCTTCGAGGCGAACCAGGAGCGCACGGGCGTGTGCCGCGACTTCGCCCATCTCGCCGTGGCCTTCTGCCGGGCGCTGAACGTGCCCACGCGCTACTGCACGGGCTATGTCTCGGACATCGGCCTGCCGCCGCCCTACGACCCGATGGACTTCGCCGCCTGGATGGAAGTGTTTCTCGACGGCCGCTGGATGACCTTCGACCCCCGCAACCTCGCGCCCCGCCGGGGCCGGGTGCTGGTCGGGCGCGGGCGGGACGCGGCCGACGTGCCGCTGACCCACTCCTTCGGCTTCGCGCAGCTGGCGAAGTTCGAGGTCTGGATCGACGAGCTGAAGGACGGGGCCTGAAAGACGGGGCCTGTCGGGCGCCGCCCGCGGGGAAGCCCCCCGCGGGCGGCGGGGCGGTCAGGCCCCGGCGGGGGCCTCGGCCACGGGCGCCGGGGGGATCGGCCCGGCGACCAGCCAGCGGTGCACGAAGGCCAGCTTCTCGCGCGCGGGCTCGGACAGCACGAACGGGTAGAGGTCGGCCAGCCCCATCGACCTGTTCACGTGGTTCAGCGCCATCCCCAATTCGCAGCCCCGGTCGATCAGCGAGAGCGCGTCGCGCTCGGCATAGGCGTCGTAGCCCTGCGCCGCGGCCGGCGCCGCGAGGCCCGCGGCGGTGAAGCTGTCCACGATGTCGGTCAGGTGCAGCAGGTGGGCGCAGCTCTCCGCCCAGTCCTCATGCGCGTGGGCGGAGGCGTAGGAGGTGACGTGGCGCTCCTGCCAGTCCGGCGGCGGGCCCTGCTCGTAATGCCGCTCCAGCGCGGCGCCGTAGTCCTCGCGCTCGTCGCCGAACAGGGCGCGGAAGGCCTCGAGGAACTCGGCCGAGGCCGAGAGGCGCAGCTGCAGCGCGTGGGCGAGCTCGTGGCGGAAATGGCCGTGGAGGGTGCGGAACGCCTCGCCCAGGTCCTCGCGCCGGCGGGCGCGCTCGGCGCGGTCGGCCTCGGCGAGGTTGATCGTCACCACCCCGTCGGCATGGCCCATGATCACGTCCACGGGGCCGTGGCGGGTCTCCTCGGCCAGCATCTTGAAGACGGGCGCGGGGCCGGGGTCGTCGG
>CAXGVP010000498.1:0-3638 GCA_964013055.1 uncultured Albimonas sp. | reverse complement strand
CTGGGCGCCTCGATGGCCGGCGAGGCGGCGACCTTCGAGCTCGCCCGCGACCGCTTCGACGCGCTGCTCGACTGCGGCGGGACCGGCGGGCGCACGGTGTCGATGGGCGGGGCCTGCCTGACGATGCTGGGCTCGGGCCGGGACCTGAGCCAGGACGGGAACGGCGACGCGGGCTACGACGGCCAGGCCTGGACGCTGGGCTTCGCCGGCCAGGTCGAGGTCGCGCCGGGCTGGCTGGTCTCGGGGACCCTGGGCTGGGAGACGCTGAACCTCGCCGAGCAGGGCGGCGGCGCCTCGGTCGACGGGACCACCGGCTTCCTGGGCGCCGGCGTCACCCGCGAGATGGGGCCGCTGGCCCTGTCGGCGGCGGCGACGGCGGGCTGGTCGGAGTTCGACACCACCCGCGCCCGCGGCCTGCTGGCCCCCGGCGCCGCGGATGCCGAGCACGGGGCGCTGAGCCTCGGCGCGAGGCTGCGCGCGGCCTGGACGCAGGAGCTGTCGGGCGGCTGGCTGCGTCCCTCGCTGGACCTGGACCTGGTCCACGTCTCGGCGCAGGGCTGGACCGAGACCGGGGCGGGCCGCGGCGCGCTCCGGGTCGAGGACAGCGACGCCACCGCCCTGGTGCTGACCCCCGCGATCGAGGCCGGCCTGCGCCGCGACCTCGGCGACGACCTGGGTCTGCGCGCCTGGGGCCGGGTGGGGGTGAGCCTGTCGACCCTCGACAGCTACGACGCCACCGCCCGCTTCGCCTCCGACACCACCGGCGCGCCGGGCTTCGTGAACGGCGTGGCGCAGTCGCAGGCGGTGGGCCGCGTGGGCCTGGGCGCCTCGCTGCAGGCCGGCGAGCGCGTCGACGTGGGCATCAGCTACGAGGGCGCCTTCGCCGACGGCTACACCGGCCACACCGGCCGGCTGGGCGTCTCGATCCGCTTCTGAGCCCCTGCCCGGCCCCCGCGGCCGGGCGCCCCCCGAACCGAAAGAGGCCCCGTCGCACCCGCAACGGGGCCTCTTTCATGTCCGGGCCCTTCATTCCGTCCCCTGCATTTCCGGGTCCTGCATGTCCGGGCCCTGAATTTCCGAGTCCTGCCTGTCCGGGTCCTGCATTCCGGTCCGCAGGTTCCGGCCCCTGCCTCCCGTCCGGCCCCGGGCCTCCGGGCGTGCCGTCCACCCCACGGGCGCCCCGGGCCTGACCCGGGGCCTCCCCCGACGCCCGCCGCCCCGCGCAGACCGGCGAGGCGCCGCGACCGGCCCGCCGAAAGCGCGCTCCGGGCTCGACCCGGGGCCTCCTCCCCGCACACGCGGCCCTCGCCGCCCTGCGAAGCGCGGCGCGCCCTCGCCCCACGGGCGCCCCGGGCTTGACCCGGGGCCGCTCCCGCCCTGGCGGCCAGGCGCGCCGCCGATCAGCGCAGCTCGCCCTCAGCCGCCCTCGCCGCGGGCCTTGAGCGCCTCGCGGCGGGCCTCGACCACCTCGCCGGCCGCGTAGCGCTGCTCGGCGAGGCCGGACATCACCGACACCAGGCAGGCGTCGCGCAGCGCCTCGAACTCGCGCAGCGAGGTTCCGCCGGCCTGGTCGTCGGACTGGCTCGCCACCGCGTCGATCAGCTCCTCGGTCAGCTCGGGCGCCTCCAGCTTCGTCCAGGGCAGCTTCAGGGCCGGGCCGAACTGGGCGAGGAAGTGGCGCATGCCGTCCTCGCCGCCCGCGAGGCGGTAGGTGAGGAACGTGCCCATGAACGACCAGCGCAGGCCGGCGCCGTAGCGCACCGCGTCGTCGATCTCCTCGACCGTGGCCACCCCGTCGTTGACCAGCCACAGCGCCTCGCGCCACAGCGCCTCAAGCAGGCGGTCGGCGATGAAGCCGTCGATCTCCTTGCGCACCCGCAGCGGCTTCATGCCGATGGAACGGTAGATCTCGGCCGCCGTCTCGCAGGCGGATTCGGAGGTCTTCTCCCCCCCGCAGATCTCCACCAGCGGCAGCAGGTAGACCGGGTTGAACGGGTGGCCCACCACCAGCCGCTCCGGCCGGCTCATGCCCAGCTGCAGGCGCGAGGGCAGCAGGCCGGAGGTGGAGGAGCCGATCACCGTCTCCGCCGGCGCCGCCGAGTCGATCTCGGCCAGCACCCGGATCTTGAGGTCCTCGCGCTCGGGCAGGCTTTCCTGGACGAAGTCGGCGCCGGCGACCGCCTCGGCGAGGCTGGCCGCGTAGGTGATCTCGCCCTCCGCCGGCAGGGGGGCGTCGCCCATAAGCCCGGCCTGAGCGGCGCGGGCGTTCTTGAGGACCTCTTCGGTCTTGCGGGCAATCTCGGGGTCGGGATCGAACAGGCGCACGTTCCAGCCGTCGAGCAGGAAGCGCGCCGCCCAGCCGGCGCCGATGACGCCGCCGCCGACGAGAGCAGCGGTTCGGGGGGCGGCCGTCTTGCGATCAGTCATGTTTCACCAGCTTCAGCTTCTCGCGCACCTCGGCTGGGCCCATGACGCGGGCGCCCATGCCCTCGACGACGCCCCGCGCCCGCTCCACGAGCTGCGCGTTGGTCGCCTTCACGCCTTTCTCCAGCCAGAGGTTGTCCTCCAGCCCCACCCGCACGTTGCCGCCCGCGAGCGCGGCCATCGCCGCATAGGGAAGCTGATCGCGCCCGATGGAGAAGGCCGAGAACTGCGCCCCCGCCGGCAGGTTGTGGACCAGCGACATCAGGGTCAGCGGATCGTTGGGCGCGCCGTAGGGGATGCCCATGCACAGCTGGATCAGGAGAGGGTCGTCCAGCAGCCCCTCGCGCTGCAGCTCTTTCACGAAGACCAGGTGGCCCGCGTCGAACACTTCCAGTTCCGGGCGCACGCCCAGGGCCTGCACCTGGCGAGCCATCGCCCGCAGGGTCGAGGGCGTGTTGGTCATCACGTAGTCGCCCAATGCAAAATTCATCGTGCCGCAGTCGAGGGTGCAGATCTCCGGGCGCAGCCTGGCGATATGCTCCAGCCGCTCGGTCGGGCCGACCATGTCGGTGCCGGCGGGGTCGAGCGGCAGCGGGGTCTCGCCGCCGCCGAAGACTACGTCGCCGCCCATGCCGGCGGTGAGGTTGACGATCACGTCCACGTCCGAGGCGCGGATGCGCGCGACCACCTCCTCGTAGAGCTCCAGCCGGCGGGCGGCCTGGCCGGTCTCGGGGTCGCGGACGTGGATATGGGCCACCGCAGCGCCGGCGCGGGCGGCCTCGATCGAGGCGTTGGCGATCTGCTCGGGGGTCACCGGGACGTGGGGGCTCTTGCCCGCCGTGTCGCCGCCGCCGGTGACGGCGCAGGTGATGAAGACGTCGCGGTTCATGGACATCGCGCCTCTCTGCGTTGGAATCGGGGGTCGGCGCTTCCGCGCCCTGGGCGACATGATCGGGGCTTTCGGCGACGCCTGCCTCACGCCGCACGACACCGAGTTTGCACAGCACGACGAGCCAAGCCGCCGACCCCGTATTTGGTCGCTATTTGCAAACTTGACGTCGCCCGTCGTATCGATAGGCGAATTCCGACCCCTATGATGCCGATAGCGCCACCCCGAGCCCTGCTGCCGCGAGGTCGGGGAGGCGGCCCGCGCCGCCCCTCGTCGCTGGGGGACGAGAGGCGACCCGGGCCGCGCCGGCGGGGGCGGAGCGATC
>CAXGVP010000497.1:0-3654 GCA_964013055.1 uncultured Albimonas sp. | reverse complement strand
CCTTCAGCGCCGCCGCGAGACCGCGGCGTGCGCGCGCCAGCAGGCTCTCGACCGCCTCGACGCTCAGCTCCAGCCGCGCGGCGATCTCGGGGTTCGAGAGCTCGGCGAAATGGCGAAGCGTCAGGGCGGCGCGCTGGCGGTCGGGCAGCGCCGCGATCGCGGCGCGCAGGGCCGTGGCGCGATCGGCCTCGGCCAGGCGCGCCTCGGCGCCCGGCGCGCCGTCGGGACGTTCGGGCGGGTCGTCCTGGCTCCAGCGACGACGGCGGCGCAGGCGGTCGATGGCAAGGTTCTGCACCACCCGGTGCAGCCAGGTGCCGACCTGCGCCTCGCCCGGACGCCACTTGGGCGCCTGCTTCCACAGGCGCAGCATCGCCTCCTGGGCGACGTCCTCGGCCTCGGCCCGGTCGGAGAGCATCGACACCGCCAGCCCAAGCGCCCGCGGCCCGTGGCGCGCGATCAGCGCCCGGGAGGCGGCCTGCTCCCCGGCGGCGGCCCGGGCCATCAGCGCGTCGTCGTCGTCCATCCCCGTCCCAGGCCCGGCGGCGTCCCAGGGCAATCGCGCCTCCCCTCTCCGAGCCGCGGTGGAGGCGGCCCGGCGACCTCGCGCCGCCGGGCCGTCAGCTGTGGTCCGCCCGCCCCGCGCCGTCAACCGGCGCCGCGCGGGCGAGCCTGTCGGCTCAGTCGTCCTTCATGCCGCGGCCGGCGCCCTTGCGGGCGAAGGCCTGGGCCTCGTCGCGGCTGATCGCGCCGTCGCCATTCTCGTCGGCGCGCTCGACCAGGCGGTCGAGGCGGGCGAGCATCCCCGAGGAGGCGAACTCGGCCCGGGTCACGAAGCCGTTGCGGTCGGCATCGGCCTGCTCGAAGCGCTTCATCGCCCGGTCGCCGCGCCCGCCCATGGCCTCGGCGAGCTCACGCTCGGTCAGCCGGCCGTTGGAGTCGGCGTCGAGGGCGGCGAACCCGGGGCCCTTGCGGAAGCGACGCATGCGCTCGGTCGCGGCGTCGAACTCGGCCGCGCTCAGCGCCCCGTCGCCATTGGCGTCGGCGCGCGCCAGGATCTTGCCGGCGCGCTTCTCGGCGCGGGCCTCGCGGCGGTCGTCGCGCGTCTCCAGCGCCGTCGACATCTCGGCGCGAGAGACGCGGCCGTCGCGGTCGGCGTCCAGCGCGTCGAAGCGGGCGGCGGCGGCGGTCTCCAGCTCGGCCCGGGTCACGCCGCCGTTGCCGTCGGCATCGAGCCGGTCGAACAGGCGGGCGCCCGGCTCGGCCAGGGTCGCGGCGGGGGCGAGGGCGGCGCCCAGCCCCAGGGCGAGGGTCGCGGCCACGGCGGCGCGGGCGAGGGTCGGTCTCGTCATCGTCCGGTCCTTTCCAGATCGGCCGGCGCAGGCCGGCGTGCAGCCCCCTGCGGGGCGTCGGTTCAAGCGTTCCACGCCGCGGCGCGGAGGCTCCGTCGCCCGGGCAGCCAAAAACCTCGATCCGGCGGAATTCGGGCGCGATCCGGGCGGCCCGGCGGGAGGGGCGAGGCGGCGTCCGCGACGGCCCGAAAATGCTGCGGCGCACGCGTTGCAGGCCTCTGCCAATGCCGCCAAGCCCTTGCAGGATCGGGAGGCGACACGCTGACGCAAGACGACTGGCGCACTGGCGTCGGCGCCTCCGGCGGTTAGGCTTCGGGGTCATGAAACACGACCAGCATATCGGCCTCGACGCCTCCGGCGCCGCCACCGCGGGCGGCGGGGCCCTGCGCCGCGACGACGTGGGCGAGCCCTCGGCGGAGGAGCGCGACGTGCGCCGCGCCCTGCGGCGCGGCTGGAAGCGGACCTGCCCGGCCTGCGGGGGCGGGCCGCTGTTCGACGGCTATCTCAAGGTGCGCGATCACTGCCCGGCCTGTTCCGAGCGGCTGGACCTGCACCGCGCCGACGACCTGCCGACCTGGATGACCATCCTGGTGGTGGGCCACCTGATCGCGCCGGCGATGCTGACGGTGTGGGACCTGTGGAACCCGCCGATCTGGGTGCACTGGGTGCTGTGGCCGCCGGCGGCGCTGCTGCTGTCGCTGGTGCTGCTGCCGCGGTTCAAGGGCTTCGTGGTCGGCCTGCAATGGGCCAAGCGCATGGCGGGCTTCGCCGAGCGGCGCTGACCCGCGCCTCATCCTCCTCCTTCACTGACGGACGCGCCGCGGCGGGACCCGCCGTTGGATCCGCCGCAGCAGGCGCGTCGCGTGCCGCAATCCTTTCCGCCCGTAGCCGGGCCCGGCCGCGCGCAGGCGGCGTCGGGCGTCGGTTTACGTTGCAGTCGACCGGCCGGCTGGACAGGGGTTTTCGCGGCAGGCAGATTGCGAGGCAGAAGGAGCCACGAATGTCCCCCATGTCCGACACGCCGGAGGCGGCCGCCGCCTCTCCCTCTTCCCAGCCCGGCCCGGCCGGCGGGAAGGCCCCCGCCCCCGCCCCCCGCGACGCCGCCACCGCGGTCATCGCGCGCCGCGACGGCGACCACCCGCGCATCCTGATGGGCCAGCGCGGCAAGGGGGCGAGCTTCATGCCCTCGAAGTTCGTGTTCCCCGGCGGCGCGCTGGACCCCGAGGACCACACCGCCCCCGAGGCCGCCCCCCTGCGCGCCGCCTGCGTGGCGCGGCTGGAGAAGATGTCTCCGCCGAACATGGCCGGGCCGCTGTCGCGCGCCGCGGTGCGCGAGACCTTCGAGGAGACCGGGCTGATCCTCGGCCGCCCCGATCCGCGGGCTGCCGAGCTGGCGGGGACGATGGAGGATCCCTCCTGGCGGGACTTCCTCGCCTCGGGCCACATGCCGGCCTGCGACCGGCTGACCTTCATCTTCCGTGCGATCACGCCGCCCTACCGGCCGAAGCGATTCGACGCGCGGTTCTTCCTGGTGGACGCGGACCAGCTGGCCTCTGACCCCGACGACCTGAGCCGCGCCTCGGGCGAGCTGAGCCACCTCACCTGGCTGACCATCCGCGAGGCCCGCGACCTGGACCTGCCGCTGATCACCGAGGTGGTGCTGGCGGAGGTCGAGGAGATCCTGGCCCAGACCCCTGCGGGCGAACTGCCCGCCGACCGTCCCGCGCCGTTCTTCCACCACGAGAAGGAGCGCAGCTTCTACGACGCCCTCTGAGGGGGGGCCTCGCGAGAGGGGGCGCCCTGCCCCGCCTCGGGGCGCGCAACCGGCCGGGGAGGCTTGACTCAGGCCTCTCATGCGGTAGATAGCGCGCTCTGAATTCAATCCACGACGCTCCGCCTGCCGGGGCGCAGCCGAGCCGAAAGGCGACCGGAGAGTCCGAGATGGCCAAGCCGACCACCGTGAAGATCCGCCTGAACTCGACCGCGGGCACCGGGCACTTCTATGTGACGAAGAAGAACAGCCGTACGATGACCGACAAGATGTCGGTTCGGAAGTACGACCCCGTCGCGCGCAAGCACGTCGAGTACAAGGAAGGCAAGATCAAGTGATCCGCCGGCCCGCTTCGGGCCCGCGGCGCTGATCCAGCCTCGATCGAGAACCACCGCAAGGGGCGGGCCTGAAACGGCCCGCCCCTTGCGCATGCGCCCGACCACGCAGGACCGCCCGCGGGCCCGACGTCCCGCGCGAGCGGTCCGAGGCGCCGCGACGGAGGGTCCGCACGGGGCCGATCCGGCGCCCGCGGCG
>CAXGVP010000496.1:0-3660 GCA_964013055.1 uncultured Albimonas sp. | reverse complement strand
GCGGCGGGCGCGGGAGAGGCCCCGGGTCAGGCCCGGGGCGCCGCCCGGCGCGGGCGTCGCGTCAGGCCGGCGGAGGGGGGCGTGGACGGCCTCGGTCATCGGGCGCCTCCGGTCAGGTGGGCGAGCGAGAGCTCGACGTTTCGGGGGGCGGGCGCGGGCATGCGCTGGATCTCGGTGACCTGCCGGCCATGGCCCTGCATGCCCGGCACGAGGCGGCGGCCGCGCTGCACGAAGGCGCCGCGGACGAGGGTGTGGACGGGGGCGCCGACGGTCTCGACGCCCTCGAAGGGGGTGATGCGGGAGCGGGAGTGCAGGGTCTCCGCCCGGATCGTCTCGCGGCGGGAGAGGTCGACGCAGGCGATGTCGGCATGGGCGCCGGGGGCGATGCGGCCCTTCACCGGCCACAGGCCGAAAGCTCGGGCGGGGGCGCCGGCGGACATGCGCACGTAGTCCATGATCGTGTAGTCGCCCGCCGCGACGCGGGTCAGCATCAGGGGCATCTGGGTCTCGACGCCCGGGAAGCCGCAGTCGACGTCCCAGATGTTCGGGCGCAGTTTTTCCTCGGGCGTGTGGGGGGCGTGGTCGGTGGCGATCATGTCCACCACGCCCGCTTTCAGCGCCGCCAGGATGCCGTCGCTGTCCTTCTTCTCGCGCACCGGGGGGTTCACCCGGATCGCGCCCTGCAGGCGCTCGTAGTCCGAGGAGTCGAGGAACAGGTAGCAGGGGCAGGTCTCGCCGGTGACGTCGACGCCGCGGGCTTTCGCGTCCGCGAGCGGGCGGAGTTCGCCGGAGGACGAGATGTGCAGGATGTGGATGCGGGCGCCGGTCCACTCGGCGAGGATGGCGGCGCGGGCGACGGCCTCGATGGCCACCACCTCGGGCCTTGCGAGGATGTGGTCGAGGGGGGCGGTGCGGCCGGCGGCGGACAATGCCGCCTCCCGGCGAGCCATGATCGAGGCGGTCTCGGCGTGCAGCGACACGCGCAGGCCGGTCAGCGCCGCCTTCTCGAAGCACTCCAGCATCGCCCCGGTGGAGGGGCTGGGGAGGTTTCCAAAAGTGTTGCCCATGTAGAGCTTGAAGGCGTTGGCGCCGGCGTCGGCGAGGGCCTGGACGCGGTCCAGCGTCTCCTCGCCCAGCAGGGCGTAGAGGCCGTAGTCCACGCAGGATTTCGCCCCGGCGATGGCGGCCTTGTCGGCCAGCGCCTCGGGGGTGGAGGTGCTGGGGACCGTGTTGGGCATCTCGAAGACCGTGGTGACGCCGCCCATGGCGGCGGCGGCGGCGCCGCTCTCCCAGTCCTCCTTGTGGGTGTAGCCGGGGTCGCGGAAGTGGACGTGGACGTCGATGGCGCCGGGGAGGAGGTGCAGGCCGGAGACGTCCACCGTCTCGGTGGCGGGCGGCATCGCCTCAGCGGCGCCGACGGCGAGGATCTCGCCGTCCTTGATCGCCACGTCGGCGCGGTCGACGGCGGTCTCGGAGACGACGAGGCCTCCGCTCAGGATCAGGTCTGCGGTCATCGGGTCCCTCACAGGGCCGCCCAGCCGCCGTCCACGGCCAGGTCCGCGCCGGTGATCTGGCGGGCCCGGTCGGAGGCGAGGAACAGGACGGCGTCGGCCACGTCGCGGTCGGTCGAGATGCGGCGCAGCGCGTAGTCGGAGGCGTGCAGCGCATAGGCCTCGTCTTCGGTGATGCCGTGCCGCGCAGCGACGTCGGGCACCACCTTGTCGCGGAAGCGGGGGCCGTCGACCATGCCGGGCGCCACGGTGTTCACGGCGATGCCGTGGGGGCCGAGTTCGAGGGCGAAGCTCTTGGTGATCCCCCGCAGCCCCCATTTCGAGGACGAATAGGCCAGCCGCATCGCCCGGCCGCGCATTCCGAAGGTGCCGCCGACGTTGACGATCCGGCCCGAGCCCCGGGCGATCATGCCCGGCGCCACGGCGTGGATCATGTTGAACGGCCCGCGCATGTTGAGGTGGATGATCTCGTCGAACTCGGAGGCGGTGGTCTCGGTCCCCGTCTTGCCGATGGGGCCGGAGCCGCCGGCGACATTGACCAGAACGTCGAAGGCGCCGCCCAGCGCGGTCTCGGCCTCGGCCACCGCGGCCTCCACCCGGGCGGCGTCGGTGACGTCGCAGGATACGATCTCGGCGCGGACGCCTTTGGCGCGGGCCTCTTCGGCGACGGGGGCCACGGCGGCGGTGTCGCGGGCGAAGAGGGCGAGGTCCGCCCCCTCCTCCGCGAAGGCCAGCGTGATCGCGGCGCCCATGCCCTTGGCGGGGCCGGTGATCGCGACCCGCAGGCCTTTCAGCATCAGGTCCATCAGAGCAGCTTGGTGATCCGCTCGGACATCGGCGGCAGGAACGCGTCGGTGAAGATCTCCGAGGCGTCCGGCGTGCGCGGCAGGTCGTTGGCCTGCACCACGATCTCGATGGCCTTGGCGAACCGCTCGGGATCGACGTCGCCGAGGCCGACCTCGGCGATCTCGGGGTGGTTCATCTCGTCCTGCAGGGTGGCGATCAGGCGTTCCTTCTCGATCGCCTTGTTGATCAGGGGCTCGCGCTCGGCCACCGCCTCGATGCCGGCGTCCATGTCTTCCAGCGTGTCGGCGATCCCCTTGTTGATCGCGGCGACCATGCCGGAGACGATCTCGGGCTGCTCCTGCGCCATCTTCTTGGGCACGATCAGGCCGTTGGAGTAGAGGTCCATGCCGTAGTCGCCGTAGTTGATGAAGCGGATCTCCTTGTCCGGATCCATGCCCGAGAGCTTGGCCGAGAAGCGGATGGTGTTGACGTAGCCGAAGACGCCGTCGACCTGGCCGCCCTTGAGCATCTGCTCGCGCAGGTTGGGCTGGAAGTTGGTGATCTCGATGCCGCTGTCGTCCAGCCCCGCGATCTTCACGAAGGCCGGCCACAGCTTCAGCGCGCCGTCGTTGGCGGCGCCGCCGAGTTTCTTGCCCTCGAGGTCCTTCGCCGTCTCGATGCCGCTGTCGGCCATCACGCCGACGGTGAAGGGGGGCTTGTTGTACATCTGGTAGACGCAGATCGGGGCTTCCTCGGGCTTCTGGGCCGCGAGCTGGATCAGCGCGTTCACGTCGCCGAAGCCGACGTCGTAGGAGCCCGAGGCGACCGCGCCCACCGCGGCGCCGGAGCCGTTGCCCTGGTCCATGATCATCTCGATGCCCGCGTCGGCGAAGTAGCCGCGGTCCTGGGCGAGGAAGAACCAGGCCTGCGGGCCCTGGTAGCGCCAGTTGAGCACCATGCGGACCGGCGTCTGGGCGCGCAGGATGGCGGGCGAGAACAGCGAGGCGGCCGCGGCGGCGCCGCCGAGGGCGGCCGTGCGGCTGAGGAGGGACCGGCGGGTGAGCGTCATCGGGGTCTCCGTCTGTCGGTTGGGATGAGACGGGCCGGCGGGCTCCGGCCTTCTGTTCGGAGCGCAGTCTGCCGTTGCAGGGCGTTGCCGTCTTGTGCTCAATTTGCGGGAGGGCGTTGCCGGAAACGCGCCGCCCTGATCCCGGGCGCCGCGTGCCCCGGGCCTGACCCGGGGCCTCTCGCCGCCCGCCGCCTGCGCAGGTCCGGGCGGCGCGCGCGCCCTCCGCCGCCGCGCCCGGGGCCGTCCGCGCGAGGCCCCGGGTCAGGCGCCGGGTCAGGACCTGGGCGCCTGCCG
>CAXGVP010000495.1:0-3669 GCA_964013055.1 uncultured Albimonas sp. | reverse complement strand
CCCGTCGCCGTCCACCCCACCCGCCAGGGCGAGGGGCTGGCCGGCTCGCTCATCGGACTGACGCTGGAGACGGCGGGAGAGCTCGGCTGGACCCGCGTGGCGCTGGTGGGGGACGAGCCCTACTACCGCCGCTTCGGCTTCAGCCGCGAGCTGGGGACGGGCCTGGTGTTCCCGCCCCCCACCAACCCTGCCCGCGTGCTGGGCCGCGAGCTGTCGGTCCCCGGCGCCTGGGATGGCGTGGGGGGCGAGGTGCAGCGCTGGGACGGGCCGCTGGTCCCGGGCTGAGGTCCGCGACGGAGGCGCCGTCGCCGGCCGTGGGATAGGGCGGGGCGCGCTCCTGACCGCCGGCAGGCGCGACGCCGCATCGCTGTCGTCGCGGGTCGCGGAACCGGGCGCTCGGGGCTAGGATATGGCGATGTCGATCTGGACCAGGATAGCCGAGGCGCTGCGGGCGCTGCGCGAGGGCGAGAGCCTCTCGGACGTGTTCGCGCGGCTGAAGACCCCGCCCGAGCAGACCGCCGGCTTCGCCATCGCGGTGATCGCGCTGGGCGCCAAGATGGCCAAGGCCGATGGCCAGGTGACCCGCGACGAGGTCGCGGCCTTCCGGGAAGTCTTCCACATCCCCCCCAGCGCCGAGCGTCAGGCCGCCCGGATCTTCAACATGGCCCGCACCGACGTGGCGGGGTTCGAGGGCTATGCCGCGTCCGTGGCCCGCATGTTCGGCGACCGCAAGGCCCCGCTCGAGGACCTGCTGGAGGGCCTGTTCCACGTCGCCGCCGCCGACGGCGAGTTCCACCCCGACGAGGAGGCCTTCCTGCGCGAGGTCTGGCGCCTGTTCGGCCTGCCGGAGCGGATTTACCGCACCCTGCACGCCCGCTACGCCCCCGGCGCGGCGCCGGATCCCTACGAGGTCCTCGGCGTGCGTCCCGAGGACACCGACGACAAGATCCGCCGCGCCTGGCGCAAGCTGGTGCGCGAGACGCACCCCGACCGGATGATCGCCCGCGGCGTGCCCGAGGAGGCCGTGCGCCTCGCCACCCAGCGCCTCGCCGCGGTGAACGACGCCTACGACGAGATCATGCAGATGCGCCAGGGCGCCGACGCCTGAGGCCCGGCCGCCTGTCGTGACGCCGGGCCGTCACGTCTGGCCCGCCGCTTGTCCTGCCGCATTGCCCGCCCCCGTTCCGCCGCGTGTCCTTCCGGCTCGCCCGACGCTGGTCCTTCCGCCCGTCTTGAGGCCGGGCCCACTGCGGGTCCCGCCGTGTGTCCCGACGCCCGTCCACCCTGCCGCCCCGCGGTTCGTCCGGGTCGGCCCGCGACGTCTGCGCCGGGCGGCGCCCCGGGCTTGACCCGGGGCCTCTCCCCCTCCGCCTGCCTCGGGTCCGCTCGGGCCGGCGGAGGTCGCCCGGTGCACGGGCGCTCCCGGCCTCGCCGTCGGCCGGAGGCCCCGGGTCAGCCCCGGGGCGCGCCGGCGTAGGGCGCATTTCAATGCGCCGCGCCCCCCGCCTCCCCCTCGCCGTCCCTCCGCGGCTCCCGCGAGGGGTCCCCGCCGCGCTCCCGCGGCGGCGGCGGCGCATCGCGACGGGCGCTACGAGATCACCACCTGCGTCAGCTCGAAGGTCTCCACATCGACCAGCCCCTTGTCGGAGATCCGCAGGCTCGGGATCACCGCCAGCGCCAGCAGCGAGTGCTGCATGAAGGCGTTGTTGAGCGTGCAGCCGCAGTCGCGCAGGGCCTGGGCGAGGGCCTCGGCCTGGGCGGCGACCTGCTCGGCCGGGGCGTCGGACATCAGGCCGGCGACGGGGAGGGGGACGCAGGCGAGCTCCTCGCCGTCGCGCCACACGCAGGCGCCGCCGCCGATCTCGGCCAGCCGGTTCACCGCCAGCGCCATGTCGCTCGCCGAGCGGCCCACCACGATCACCTGGTGGCAGTCGTGGGCCACCGTCGAGGCGACCGCGCAGGGGACCTCGTAGCCGAAGCCGCTGACCAGCGCGTTGGCGATCTCGCCGGTGGCGTGGTGACGCTCGACCACCGCGATCCGGCAGAGGTCGCCGGGGGCGGATTCAGGCGCCAGGGCGCCGTCGACGACGGGGACCTCGGCCTCCAGCGCGCGGGTGGGGGCCTGGTTCTCGACCACGCCGATGACGCGTGCGCGGGCGTAGTTGGCGCCGGCGGGGGCCTCGACCCGGAAATCCTCGGGCGCGACCGGGCGGGCGAGATGCACCGTGTCCTTCGCCGGCGCCGGCCAGATGAAGCCGGGGCGGGGGGCGAGCATCTCGCCGCTCTCCGCGACCACTTCGCCGCGGCAGATCACGGTCTGGGCGCGGAACTCCACGAGGCTGTCGGTCAGCACCACGTCGGCGCGGCGGCCCGGCGCGATCGAGCCCAGCTCCCGCTCCAGCCCGAAATGGCTGGCGGCGTTGACCGTGCACATCTGCAGGGCGGTCATCGGGCGCAGCCCTTGCGCGATCGCGTGGCGCAGGACGCGGTCCATGTGGCCCTCGCGGACCAGGGTGGCGGCGTAGCAGTCGTCGGTGCACAGGATCAGCTTGCGGGTGTCGAGCCCCGCCTCGGTCACCGCGCGCACCTGGGCGGCGACGTCGTACCAGGCCGAGCCGAGGCGCAGCATCGCCGCCATGCCCTGGCGGACGCGGGCCACGGCGTCCTGGGCCTGCGTGCCCTCGTGGTCGTCGGCGGGACCGCCGGCGGCGTAGGCGTGGAAGGCGCGGCCGAGCTCGGGCGAGGCGTAGTGCCCGCCCACGGTCTTGCCCGCGGCCATCGCCTCGGCGATCTCGCCCATCATCTTGGCGTCGCCCGCGGCCACGCCCGGGAAGTTCATCACCTCGCCCAGGCCCGCGATGCCGGGCCAGGTCATCATTTCGGCGATCTCCTCGGGGCCGAGCTCGGCGCCCGGGGTCTCCAGCCCGGGGGCGGAGGGCACGCAGGACGGCGCCTGCATGTAGAGGTTGATCGGCTGGACCATCGCCTCGTCATGCATCAGGCGCACGCCCTCGAGGCCCATGACGTTGGCGATCTCGTGCGGGTCGGCGAACAGCGTGGTGGAGCCGTGGGGGGCGACGGCGCGCACGAACTCGGTGGGGGTCAGCATGCCGGATTCGACGTGCATGTGGGCGTCGACGAGGCCGGGGCAGAGGATCCGGCCGCGGGCCTCGATCACGCAGGTCTCCTCGCCGATGCAGGGGCTCGCGTCGGGGCCGCAATAGGCGAAGCGGCCGCCGAGGATGGCGAGGTCGATGCCGGGGATCAGCTCGCCGGAATGCACGTTGGCCCAGACGCCCCCGCGGATCACCAGGTCGGCGGGGGCGCGGCCGGCGGCGTCCTCGACCAGCGCGGGCGCAAGCTCGGACCAGGGGCGGACGCCATGGGCGAGGCGCGGGTCGGCGGAGGGAAGGGTCGGCATCCGGGGGCGAGGCTCCGTCGTGGGGCGGGAAGGGCGACCGGAGGGTGGCGCCCGGGACGGGGTGGGGCAAGGGGGCAGGCGGCGAACGGGGGGGCGAGGGGGGAGGAGGCGCCCTGCGGGCGGGCTTGGCATGCGCGCGTGCCGCGCGGCGGGCTGGCGCCCGCAGGGGCGCTTCTGGAACTCACCCAAGAACAGGCCCGCGCCTGTCCTCCGCAGCCGTCCGTCGCTGAAGATGCCTGAGCGACTCG
>CAXGVP010000494.1:0-3675 GCA_964013055.1 uncultured Albimonas sp. | reverse complement strand
GGCGCGGCCGGCGCGTGCGCTTCAGCGGCCGCGTCGGGCGGCGGCGGCTCCGGCGCGACCGGAGAGGCGGCGGTGCGGCCGGCCCGGGCGCGCGCGGGCGTCTTGCGGGGCGTGGGCCTCGGCGGCGCCGCTGCGGGCGATGGCGCCGGGCCCTCCGCCGCCGGGGCGCAGGCGTGGCTGATCGCGTCGTCGAGGGCGGCCAGGTAGCGCGCCCGCGCCTCCGGCGTCGCGTTGCGGGGCGCGCGGGTCTCGAGCACGTCGAGGCAGATCTGGGCGAAGCGCCCGTCGCCCGCGACCGGCCGTGCGCCGATCCGGGCCGAGATGCGCGCGATCAGCAGCGCCGCCCGCAGCGAGGGCGGGGCGGCGCCGGCGGCCCGCTCGCGCATCTCGCGAACCAGGCGGACCACGGCGATGGCGTCCTCCGCGCTCAGGCCGGTGCGGCGCGCGACGATGCCGGCCTCGGTCTCCGGCGCGCACCAGGCGAGGTCGAAGGTGACCATGCGGTCGTAGAGCGCGTCGGGGGCGGCGGCGACGCCCGCGTAATCCTCGGGATTGGAGGTCAGGATCACCCGGAACTCGGGATGCGCCCGGACCACCCGGTCGGCGCGCGTGCCGCTGGCCAGCACGATCATCCGCTCTTCCAGCGCCATCAGCAGGGCGTTGTTGGCCGCGGCGGGCGCGCGGGTGAACTCGTCGTAGATCAGGGTCCGCCCCAGCTCCACCGCGCGGGTCAGGGGGCCGTCGGTCCAGGCGGGGCGCGTCTCGGACCGGGTGCGGGTCACGCTGTGGATGTAGCGGTCGCGCAGATGCTCGACGTCCCAGCCCACCTCGCGGCCCAGCAGGTCGGCCGAGCTGATGCCCGCGTCGCCGGAGATCATCTCCACCGGCCGCCCCAGACGCGCGGCGGCCTCGAAGGCCAGGGTGGTCTTGCCCGTGCCGGCCGGGCCGCGGAAATGCACCGGCGCGCCGACGCCGAGGTAGAGCGCCGCGCGCGACATGGTCGAGCGCAGCTCGTCGTCGAGATAGGTGTCGGACCTGGGCCTGAGCACCGCGGCCCCGGCCTGGCGGGAGGCGTCCTCGTCGAGCATCGCGCCCAGCAGGTCGCCGAACCTGGTGGACGCGGTCTGGTCCTGCGCGCCCCTGGGGCGCTGCACGAGCGGTTCGGACGGCGGAGCGTCGCGGGGATCCTTCAAGATCGCCTCCTCCTCGGGCTGAAGCCGCCTCGATCTAATCGGAGGGGACTTACCGATGCGTTAAGACGACGCCGAGCCAGCGATGTCGCGCCGATGAGCGAAGGCGCGAGGCGCTGCGCCACGCCGGCACGCGGTCGAGGGCCGAGTCCACAAGACGCGTTCAGGCGTCCCAGTCGCTGAGCTTGCCGATGGCGTTGCGCGGCAGCGCCGGACCGAAGGCGAGTTTCTGGGGGCGTTCGGGGGGGGACAGTCCCCGGTCCAGGGCGGCGCGAAGGCGCGGCTCCGCCTGCTGGCCCTCGTCGACGATGACGAAGGCCTTCAGGCGGGCCTGCGCGCCGGCGCCGTCGAGGCGCACGGCGCAGTCGCGCACGCCGGGTTGCGCCAGCAGGAAGGCGCGCACCCGTTCCGGCTGCACGTTGACGCCGCCCACCTGAACCGCGCCGTCGCGCCGGCCCACCGGGCGATAGCCGCCCGATTCCCAGGCGAAGCGGTCGGGCGCGGGCAGCTCCTCGCCGCTGCGGCGGGAGAACAGGCGGTCTCCCCGACGCTCGACATGGGGCAGGGGGGCGAACGGATCCTGCGGCGCGGCGCGCCAGCCGAGGCCGGCGGTTTCGGTCGAGCCGTGCACCTCGATCAGGCCGCGCAGGCCTGCGGACGCGAGATCCGGCCACAGCTGCGCGGGCGCGGGCGCGGTGGAGGTCACGCCCAGGGCTGCGGGCAGGGGGGCGCCGGAGCGGAGCAGGATCTCCCACAGGAAGGGCGTGGCGACGACGATGTCGCCGCCGGCCAGGGCGCGCGCCGCGGCGCCGGGGGCCGCGCCGGTCAGGTCCAGCGTCGGCCGATCCCGCAGGGCAGGGCCGAGCACGGCGAACAGGAACCCGTAGATATGGTGGGGCGGCGCCAGCGCGGCGACGCGGTCGTGGGGGCCGAGCAGCTCGGAGTGCCCCGCCGCCTCGGCCGCCAGGTCGGCCAGCAGATGGGTCACGGGCTTCGGACGCCCGGTGCTGCCCGAGGTCTCGAAGGTCAGACGGCCGGAGCCGCGGCGAAGCCCCTCCGCCGCCAGCTCGGTCCATTCGCCCAGGGTGGGCGCGACCAGGAGATAGTCCTCGACCCCGCTCTCATGGAGATTGAAGACCTTGTTCAGGCGCGCCGCCAGGCGCAGGCGCGCCAGGCTGTCCGCGCCCACGCCGTCTTCGTCGAGACGGGTCGGGCCGATCCAGCGCCGCCGTTCCTGCGCCGGGGTAGGCGCGCCCCGGATGTCCGCCAGCTCCTCGGCGACCAGCGAGGCGATCATCCACGCCAGGCCGCCGCTGCGCAGCAGCGCCTCGACGACCGGTCGGTCGCCGTCAGCCATTCTCCAGTTCGTCCAGGATCTGGCCCACCAGGGACCCGTACTGGCGGCGGGCGTCCGCCGCCCAGGCGCGCAGGGTCATCGCCGCGGCGGTGAGGTCGACCAACGGCATGTCGGCGTTCAGGTTCACGTCGGCGTCCAGGTCGCGCGCCGCGTCGTAGCTCTCGAGCGCGTCCATCACCGCCTCGAAGTCGTCCGAGGTCCAGGCCCGGCAGACGTCGATCCGGTCGCTGTCGCGATAGAACAGCTTCACCGCGGTGACGAAGTCGCCCTCCGAGCGGCGCCAGACGTTGATCTCGAACCAGAAGGGCGCGCTGGGGACGTAGCTCATGGCGAAGCACAGCTCTTCGCCCGTGAACTCCATCGGACGTTCGCCCATCCGCTTGAGGCGCACGGCGGACGGCATGGGGAAGCTCTCGGTCTCCGGCATCTGCATCGGCGCGCCCATCATGGCGCCCGGCGAGAAGGAGCTCATCTGACTCATCATCGTCCTACCCTTCGTTCCTCATGCGGCGCCACCCGACGCAGCGAAGCGGTCAACCTCTCGAAGTCGGCTCGGATCGCCCTGCGCATCTCCAGGACCCGGTCGCCGGCCTCCGGGCCGACGAGGCTCGGGTCGGGCAGGGCCCGCTCCGGTTCGAAGCCGTCGAGCAGGGCGCGCAGGGCGTCCGGCTCCTCCAGCAGTTCAGCGCGGTGCACCTCTCCCGCCTCGATCTCCGCGGCGGGCGACACCGACAGGGCGGCCGCGACGCGGCCGTCCTCGACCAGATGCAGCGACAGCGAGAAGGTCATGCCGCTGCCCGAGCCCCGCGCCGAGCGCTCCAGCAACGGAGCGCCCATAAAGCGGAGCGGGCGCATCCCGTCGCGCCGCAGCCGGGTCGGCGCCATCGGCGCCAGATCCGCCGCAGCGGATCCCCGGGGCGGAGGGCCGCCACGCCCCCCGTCGTCGCCCTGCGCGGCCTCGTTCGCCGCGTCCGCCCGCCAGGCCGCCAGGTCCGGGCTTGCGGGCGCGGCCGCCGGGGGCGAGGGCAGGGCGGGCTCGAGGCCCGGGTCCGAGGGACCCGCGGCCCGGCGGCGACGCTCGGCGACGTCGCGAAACAGCGCGCGCGCCACGGGGCTGACCGTGACCGT
>CAXGVP010000493.1:0-3676 GCA_964013055.1 uncultured Albimonas sp. | reverse complement strand
TGTCTGCACGGTGACGAAGTCGATGTCGGCGACGCGGGCCCAGGCGCGGACCGCCTCGAGGGTCAGGGCGCGCAGGTCGGGCTCGTTCAGCGGGGCGGCGAAGTCGTTGAAGCCGTTGGGCGCCGCGAAGGACCAGGTCACGGTTCCGCCGGGCGAGCCGGGGGGGCCGCCGTTCCACTTGGCGGCATGGACGTCGATGCGGGGCATCGGCTGATTCCCTCGGCTGCGCCGTCCCGGGGGCGGGTTGCAATCGGGCTGCGGGCGGGCTTCTCTCGACCGCGTCGCGCCGAGCGTTAGCGGGCCCGGGGGCGCGCAGCAAGGACAGGCCGGCGGGGAGGATGCGGGATGACCGAGACGCGAACGATCGTGATCACGGGGGCGGGCTCGGGGATCGGGCGGGCGACGGCGCGGCGGTTCCTGGGCGCGGGCTGGCGGGTGGCGCTGGCGGGGCGGCGGCTGGCGGCGCTGGAGGAGACGGCGGGCGGCAACCCGGACGGGCTCTGCGTGGCGACCGACGTGACGGATCCGGGCCAGGTGACGGCGCTGTTCGATGCGGCAGAGGGCGCTTTCGGGCGCATCGACGTGCTGTTCAACAATGCCGGCATCTTCACGAAGTCCGCGACCCTCGACGAGACGCCGCTCGACGACTGGTTCGCGTCGCTGAACGTGAACCTGACCGGCTCGGTGCTGTGCGCGCGCGAGGCCTTCGGGCGGATGCGGCGGCAGGACCCGCAGGGGGGGCGGATCATCAACAACGGCTCGATCTCGGCGCAGGCGCCGCGGCCGGGCTCGGTCCCCTACACGACCACCAAGCACGCGATGACGGGGCTGACCAAGGCGCTGTCGCTGGACGGGCGACCCTTCGACATCGCCTGCTGCCAGATCGACATCGGCAACGCGGCCTCGGAGATGACCGAGGCGATGGGCCGGGGCGTGCCGCAGGCCGACGGCTCGGTCCGGCCGGAGCCGCTGATGGACGTCGGGCATGTGGCGGACGCGGTCCTGCAGATGGCGAGCCTGCCGCTGAGCGCGAACATGCAGTGGTTGACGGTGATGGCCACCAAGATGCCGCTGGTCGGGCGGGGCTGAGGCCTCAGCCCTTGCCGTAGTTCAGGGCGCGGATCATCGCGTGGGTGTCGGCCATCTCGCGCGGGGTCAGCAGGGCGGGGCCGCCGATCTGCAGGGCGAGGTGGTGCTGGCGGGCCAGCGCCTCGAGTTTGACGGCGACGGCCATCGCCTTTTCCAGCGTCGGGCCGCAGGCGAGCAGGCCGTGATTGGCGAGCAGGCAGGCGTTGCGCCCCTCGAGCGCGGCCAGCGCGTGGTCGCTGAGCGCCTGGGTGCCGAAGGTCGCGTAGTCGGCGCAGCGCACGTCGTCGCCCCCGAACAGCGCGACCATGTAGTGCGAGGCGGGAATGCCCCGGCGCGTCATCGCCAGCGCGGTGGCGTAGGGGGCGTGGGCGTGGACCACGGCGTCGAACTCGGGGCGGGCATTGAGGATGTCGCGGTGGAAGCGCCATTCGGAGGAGGGGGCCTTGGGTCCCTGCGCATCCTCGCGCCCGCCCGAGAGGGGCATGCGGGCGATCATCTCCGGCGTCATCGCGGCGTAGGGGATGCCCGAGGGGGTGATCAGCATCGCCTCGCCCTGGCGGACCGAGAGGTTGCCGGACGTGCCCTGGTTGAAGCCGGTGGCGTTCATCGCGAGGCAGTGGTCGATGATCGACTGGCGCAGGGCGGTGTCCCGGGCCTTCGACGGCGTGCGCTTGGGTGGGGGGGCGGCGGGCATTCTGGACGGTCTCCGCTGGGGCGGGGCGAAGATGGACGGGCCGCGGGCGGCTGTCCAGACGGCCAAGGTCCGGGGGCTCCCTCGCGCCCGCTGCGCGGGCGCATCGCCCGCCCGCCGGACCCGCTCCCGGCGGGGGCGCGCGGGGGCAGGGGACGGGGCAGGGGACGGGGATCGGGACGGGGCTCGGGCGGCGGGGGTCAGGCGTCGAGGGACCGGGCGGCCATCCAGGCGTCGAGGGCCTCGATCTCCTCGGGGGTGAAGCGCAGGCCGAGGCGGGAGCGGCGGAAGAGGACGTCCTCGGCGGTGCGAGCCCATTCCTCGGTCATCAGCCAGCGGACCTCGGCCTCGGTCAGGTCCCAGCCGAAGCGGGCGCCCAGGGCGGCTTCTTCCCTGGCGTCGCCGAGGATCTTGCGGGCCTCGGTGCCGTACATGCGCGCGAGGCGGGTGGCCCAGCGCTCGGTCAGGAACGGGTGGGCGGCGCGCAGCTCGGCCACGAGCGCGGGCACGCCGTCCCAGGGCATGTCGCCGCCGGGCATCGGGGCCCCGGCGGTCCAGGGGCCGGTCATCTGCGGGAAGCCGGGGGCGAGCTTCTCGAGCGCCGCCTCGGCCAGCTTGCGGAAGGTGGTGATCTTGCCGCCGAAGACGTTGAGCAGCGGCGCGCCGCCCTCGTCCTCGAGCTGCAGGACGTAGTCGCGGGTGGCCTGGGTCGCCGACTTGGCGCCGTCGTCGTAGAGGGGGCGCACGCCGGAGTAGCGCCAGACGACGTCGTCGGCCTCGATGGGCTTCGCGAGATACTGCGAGGCGACCTCGCGCAGGTAGTCGGCCTCCTCGTCGGTGCAGACCGCTTCCGAGGGGTCGCCCTGGTGGTCGCGGTCGGTGGTGCCGACGAGGGTGAAATCCTCCTCGTAGGGGATCGCGAAGACGATGCGGCCGTCGGAGGTCTGGAAGATGTAGGCGCGGTCGTGGTCGAAGAGCTTCTTCGTGACGATGTGGGAGCCGCGGACCAGGCGGATATGGGCGGGCGCGTTGCGGCCGAGCCGGTGGCGCAGGACCTCGTCGACCCAGGGGCCGGCGGCGTTGACCACGGCGCTTGCGCGGATCTCGCGGATCGTGCCGTCGGGGCCTTCGAGGCGCAGGCGCCAGGCGCCGTTCTCGCGCGTGCCGCCGACGAGGCGGGTGCGGGTCTCGACCACGGCGCCGCGGGCGGCGGCGTCGCGGGCGTTGAGCACCACCAGGCGGCTGTCCATCACCCAGCCGTCGGAATATTCGAAGCCCTTGGTGAACTCGGGTTTCAGGGGCTTGCCGACCTCGGCGCGTCGCAGGTCGAGGGTCTTGGTGGCGGGGAGGATCTTCCGGCCGCCGAGGTGATCGTAGATGAACAGGCCCAGGCGCAGCAGCCAGGCGGGGCGCAGGCCGGGGTGGTGGGGCAGCACGAAGCGCAGCGGCCAGGAGATGTGGGGCATGGCGCGGATCAGGGTCTCGCGCTCGATCAGGGCTTTGCGCACCAGGCCGAACTCGTAGAACTCCAGGTAGCGCAGGCCGCCGTGGAAGAGCTTGGTCGAGGCTGAGGACGTGGCCTGCGCGAGGTCGCCGGCCTCGCACATGTGGACTTTCAGGCCGCGTCCGGCGGCGTCGCGGGCGATGCCGGCGCCGTTCACGCCGCCGCCGACGACGGCGATGTCGTAGGTGGGGATGGCGGCCGCGCTCGGGGCGGCGCTCTGGTCGTCGGCGGTCGGTGCGTCGGTCAAGGCGGTCTCCTCGCTGGCGGGGCGGCCGTGGGGTTCAGCCAAGCACGGATGTAGGGCGGGGTAAACCGCAGACAGGGCGGAGAAGCGACGCAGGCGGTCGGCGGGACGGCTCTGTCGCGGGCTGCGCCCGCGAGGCGCCCGCCCG
>CAXGVP010000492.1:0-3676 GCA_964013055.1 uncultured Albimonas sp. | reverse complement strand
CCTCCGGCTCGCCCCAGGGCGACGGCGACACGCCGCGCACCGAGGCGCCGTCGGAGATCCACCGCTTCGACGCGGACGCGCTGGCGGCCTGGCTGGCGCCCCACCTGCCGGAGGCGGGCGAGGGGCTGGAGGTCGCCCAGTTCCAGGGCGGCATGTCCAACCCCACGTTCCTGCTGACCGGGAAGCGCGGCACGCGCTGGGTGCTGCGCAAGAAGCCGCCCGGCAAGCTGCTGCCCAAGGCCCATGCCGTCGACCGCGAATACCGCGCCATGGCGGCGATGGAGGGCACGCCCGTCCCCGCCCCGAAGATGGTCGCCTATTGCGACGACGCGAGCGTGATCGGGGCCGAGTTCTATGTGATGGAGCATGTCGAGGGCCGGGTGATCCCCTCGGCCGCGCTGGCCCCGATGAAGCCCGAGCACCGGCGCGAGGCCGCCTTCGCGCTGGTGGATTCGCTGGCCGACCTGCACGCGGTCGAGTGGGAGTCGAAGCTGGCGGGCTTCGGCAAGCCCGGCGGCTACGTGATGCGCCAGACCGCCCGGTGGGCGGGCCAGGTGGAGGCGTCCAAGGACGTGCTGCCGGCGGACATCGACTATTCCGACCTCGACTGGCTGCGCGGCTGGCTGGAGACGCACGCCCCCGCCGCGCGCGACGAATCCACCGTGGTCCACGGCGACTACCGCCCCGGCAACGTGATCCTGCACCCCACCGAGCCGCGCCTGCTGGCGATCCTGGACTGGGAGCTGTGCACCATCGGCCACCCGCTCTCGGACCTCGCCTACCTGCTGCGGCCCTGGCGGATGCCCGCGGATTCGCCCGACCGGGTCGACCCGGAGGCCGACGCCATGCCTACCGAGGCCGAGATGATCGAGCGCTACCGCCTTCGCTCGGGGCGCGAGAGCATCGAGGACTGGCCGATCTACATGGCCTTCTCGATGTTCCGGCTCGGCGCCATCGCCATGGGCGTGGCGGCGCGCGCGGCGCAGGGCAACGTCAGCTCGGCGGGCGTCGATCCGCTGGCGATGTGCGAGCGCGGGCGGATGATGGCCGCCGCCGGCCGCCGCGTCGCCGAGGAGGCCGACGCGGCCCGCTGAGCCCCCCTCGCGGACCGGCGCGACAGGCCGGTCCGCGCCGCCGTCCGGCCGGCCGCCGCGGCAACTTGCCGACCGGCCGACAGGCAACTTGACGGAGGGCCCGACGCCCCCTAGCGTCGCATCCGACGTCCCCCGGGGCCCTTCGACAAGGCCCGTCCCGGACCCGCCCACCGGCCGGGTCCCAACATCGCAAGGCGCCCCCTGACGGCGCTTATCTCTGGGAGGAGATCCGTGAAACATTCCCTGCCCCACCAGGACCTCAACGACCTGACGATGTCCGAGAAGGTCCGCCCGCTGCTGGACAAGGTGATCCAGCACGTCCGGGACAACTGCGACCCCGTGCTCGAGGAGTTCCAGAGCCTCGACGCCCAGAAGTCCGACCGCTGGAGCTGGCACCCCCGCCAGCTCGAGATCATGGAGGACCTCAAGAACAAGGCGAAAGCCTCGGGCCTGTGGAACTTCTTCCTGCCCAACGCCGAGACCGGCGAGGGGCTGTCGAACCTCGACTACACCTACATCGCGGTCGAGCTGGGCAAGAACCCGCTGGCCTCGAAGTCGCTGAACTGCTCGGCCCCCGACACCGGCAACATGGAAGTGCTGGAGCGCGTCGGCACGCCCGAGCAGAAGGAGAAGTGGCTCAAGCCGCTGCTGAACGGCGAGATCCGCTCCTGCTTCGGCATGACCGAGCCGGACGTCGCCTCGTCGGATGCGCGCAACATCCACACCCGCGCGGTGCTGGACGGCGACGAGTGGGTGATCAACGGCGAGAAGTACTACATCTCCGGCGCCGGCGACCCGCAGTGCAAGATCATGATCTGCATGGTCCTGACCGACCCGGACGCCGAGCCCTTCCGCCAGCAGTCCCAGATCCTGGTGCCGATGGACACGCCCGGCGTGAACATCGTGGGCCCGATGTGCGTCTTCGGCCATGACGACGCGCCCCACGGCCACATGCACATCAAGCTCGAGAACGTGCGCGTGCCCAAGGAGAACATCCTCTGGGGCGTCGGCAAGGGTTTTGAAATTTCCCAGGTCCGTCTCGGGCCGGGCCGCATCCACCACTGCATGCGTTCCATCGGGGCGGCCGAGAAGGCGCTGGACCTGATGATCTCGCGCGGGCTCAACCGCCAGGCCTTCGGCAAGCGGATCATCGATCTCGGCAAGAACATGGAGACCATCTCCCGCGCCCGGATCGAGATCGAGGCGATGCGCCTGATGGTGCTCAAGGCCGCCAAGGCGATGGACGTGCTGGGCAACAAGGAGGCCCGGATCTGGGTCTCGATGGTCAAGGCGATGGTGCCCGAGAAGGCCTGCCAGATCATCGACCAGGCGATGCAGGTGCACGGCGCGACCGGCGTCTCGCAGTGGTCGCCGCTGTCGGAGATGTACACCAAGCAGCGCACCCTGCGCCTGGCCGACGGCCCCGACGAGGTCCACCACAACGTCATCGCCCGCGCCGAGGTGAAGGACTTCCAGGCCTCCAACGACCGCCAGTCGGCGATGAAGAACACCGCCGGCGGAAAGCTGTTCGAAGGCCCGTGATCCGAGCCCTGGCGGCCTGAGCGCCGCCCCGGCCGAATACGAAGACGCCCCGCCGGGATGCCTCCCGGCGGGGCGTCCTGCGTTCGGGCCCGCGGCGACGCGCCGGCACGCCCGCCGGCGCCCGCCCCGTCACGCAGCTTGACAGCGATGGAGGAATTCACCGAGTAGATGAACGATACGTTAACTATCGGCGTAGCGTTCACACGAGAGAAGAAACTCATGAGATTGAATGTGTTGGCGGGTCTCGCTGCAGCGGCGATCGCCGCCGGGAGCCTCGCGGCGACGGAGGCCAGGGCGCTGGTCGTCGACTTCGGCTATACGGGCGCGGCCCAGAGCTGGACGGCGCCGGACGGCGTCTTCTCGATCGAGGTCGAGGTCTGGGGCGCGGCGGGCTACACGGCCGGCGCCAACGCCGGCGGCGAGGGCGGCTACAGCCTCGGCACGCTGAGCGTCACGCCCGGCGAGATCCTGTGGATCCTGGTGGGCGGCATGGGCTTCTCGGCGGGCGGGGACTACACGACCCCTGCGGGCGGCGGCTTCAACGGCGGCGGCGACGGCCGCACCAATTCGACCACGACGACCTATACCGGCGGCGGCGGCGGCGCGACCGACGTGCGCCAGGGCGGCGACGGCGCAGGCGACCGGGTCATCGTCGCCGGCGGCGGCGGCGGCGCCACGCAGAACAGCGGCTCGGTCGGCGGCGACGGCGGCGGTCTGGTCGGCGAGAACGGCGGGTCCGCCTCCGGCATGTTCCCCGGCGGCGTCGGCGGAACGCAGAGCACGGCGGGACGCAACGGCGGCTTCGGCTTCGGCGGCAGCGCCACCCTGAACGAGACCCCCTGGATCGGCGGCGGCGGCGGCGGCTGGTATGGCGGCGGCGTCGCGCTCGAACATGCCGGCGGCGCCGGCGGCTCCTCCTACATCGGCGGCGTGACCGATGGCGAGGCGCTGCGCGGCGGCAACCTCGGCGACGGCATGGCCCGCTTCACCTTCGACGCCGCTCCCGTGCCGCTGCCCGCGGCCGGCCTGCTGCTGGCGGG
>CAXGVP010000491.1:0-3688 GCA_964013055.1 uncultured Albimonas sp. | reverse complement strand
CCCGTCGCACGACGGCTGGCGCGAGCCGGCCCCCGCCGCGACCGGCTGGGGCGACCCGAATTCTTCTGCCGGCGGCTCGTCCCAGGACGGCCCGCAGGGAGACCCGAACATGTTCCACGGCGTGTGGGACCGTAACCGATGACCCGCCGCGTCCAGCTTTCAAGGGGCGAGCCATGTTGAACGACCTGGATCCGCGTTACCTGCTTTCGATCCTGCTGCGCAGGTTCCCGATCTTCCTGCTGACCGCGGTGCTGATCTTCTCGGGCTTCGCGGCGGCGGCGGTGCTGCTGCCGGCGGCCTACACCTCGCGCGCGCGGATCCTGGTGGAAAGCCAGCAGATCCCGACCGACCTGGTGCAGTCCACCGTGCGCAGCCACGCGGCCGAGCGCCTGCGGGTGATCCAGCAGCGCCTGATGACCCGCGACAACCTGCTGGAGATCGCGGCGCAGTACGGCGTGTTCCGCAACGAGCCCGACATGAGCCCGACCGAGATCGTCTCGGCGATGCGCGCGCAGTCGGTGTTCTTCAGCGAGGTGCTGGGCGGCAGCCGCGACGGCATGGCGATGACCTTCACCATCTCGTTCTCGGCGCGCGACCCCTCGGTCACCGCGCGGGTGGCGAACGAGTATGTGACCCGCATCCTCGAGGACAACCTCAAGCTGCGCACCGCGCGGGCCGCCGACACCTACGAGTTCTTCGAGCAGGAGAGCCAGCGCCTGGGCGGCGAGCTGACCGCCATCGAGAGCCAGATGGTGGAGTTCAAGCGCGCCAACCGCGCCACCCTGCCCGAGACCCTCGACTTCCGCACCAACCAGGTTCAGCGCGTGCAGCAGCGCATCCAGCTGCTCGACCGCGAGATGGCGGACCTGCGCGAACAGCGCAAGACGCTGATCGAGCTGAAGGAGGATCCCTCGATCCTCCTCGCCCAGGAGCGTCCGCAGACCGCCTCCGAGCGCGCCAAGGAAGACCTGGAGCGCGAGCTGCAGCTGCGCAGCGCCGTGCTGTCGGACACCCACCCCGAGATCCGCGCCCTGAAGACCCGGATCATGGCGATGGAGCGGCTGATCGAATCCGACCTCGCCAAGCAGGAGGAGGAGATCCGCACCAACTCCTCGTCCTTCATCGAGGAGAAGCTGCAGGAGACCAACCAGCAGCTCAGCCTGATCGACACCCAGCTCGACCAGATGGCCGACGAGATCGCCGAACTGGAGCGCCAGGAATCGGAGCTCGAGCGGTCGATCGCCGAGACGCCGAACACCCAGATGGCGCTCAACGCCCTGCAGCGGAACTACGAGGGCCTGCAGCGCCAGTACGACCAGGCCCGCTCCAAGCTGGCGGTCTCGGCCACCGGCGAGCAGCTGGAGCTCAAGCAGCAGGCCGAGCGCTTCGAGGTGATCGAGCAGGCGCAGGTCCCCGACTCCCCCGACAAGCCCAACCGCCTGAAGATCCTGCTGATGGGCTTCGGCGGCGGCACCGGCGCGGGGCTGGGGCTGGTGTTTCTGCTGGAGTTCCTCAACCGCGCCATCCGGCGGCCGTCGGACATCATCTCGACGCTCGACATCCAGCCGCTGGCGGTGATCCCCTACATCTACACCGACGCCGAGGTGCGCCGCCGCTCGCGGCTGCGCTGGACGGTGATCGTGCTGGCGGTGGCCGGCGTCATCGCCGCGACCGTGCTGGTGCACGTCTACTACATGCCGCTGGACCTGATCGGCGAGAAGATCATCGAGAAGACCAAGATCGACTCGCTGATGGATCTGGTGAAGTCCCGCCTGAGGCTCTGACGAGGGCCCGCGCGCGCCCTGCAAGGGGCGCGCGCGCCCTCTGCGCCCCCCGGGGGCGCCCCCGCCCGTCCGCGTCGCGTCCCTTCGAGAGGCCCCGAGACCCATGGAACGCATCAAGGCCGCCATCAACCGCGCCAAGCAGACCCGAATGGCCACGCTGGGCGAGGCGCCCGTCGCGCCGCCGCGCACCGACTTCGACAGCCACGACACGCCGCCGGGCTGGCTGGCCCTGCAGCAGATCGAGCCGGACGAGGAGCTGCTGACGCGCAACCGCATCGTCACCTTCACCAAGGACGATCCGGCCCATGTGCCCTTCGACATCCTGCGCACCAAGATCCTGCGCATGATGGAGGCCAACAACTGGAAGACCATCGCGGTCACCTCGCCGACCATGTCCTGCGGCAAGACCATGATCGCGACCAACCTGGCCTTCTCCTTCGCGCGCCAGCGCAACACCCGCTGCGTGATCTGCGACGTCGACCTGAAGCGGCCGCAGGTGCGCAAGGTCATCGGCCTCGACAGCCAGCTGTCGATGGGCGACTACCTGATGGGCGGCGTGCGGCCCGAGGAATTCTTCATCCGCATGGGCGACAACCTCGCCGTGGGGCCGACCTCGCAGTCGTTCCGCCACTCGGCCGAGCTGCTCCAGCACCCCGACGCGGCCGAGGCGCTCAAGGAGATGGACCGGGTTCTGAAGCCCGACGTGACCATCTTCGACCTGCCGCCGATGCTGGCCTCGGACGACGCGATGTCGTTCATGAACTACGTCGACTGCGCCCTGCTGATCGCCGCGGCCGGCACCACCAAGGTGCGCAACCTCGACGATTGCGAACGGCAGCTGTCGGAGATGATCCCGATCGCCGGCGTGATCCTCAACAAGTACGCGCTGAACTCCGAGTCCTACTCCTACTATGAGTACGACTACATGTGATCGGCCCCGCCCCCGGCGGCCCCCGACGGCCCGCGCCCCCCGGCGCGGGCCGTCGGCATTTTAGGCGACGCGAATTTCGTTAACCCCGGTTTCCAACGATTCGCTCACCCCGCGCCCCCATGTTGCGCCATGAGCGAAACGAAAGGGGGTCCAACGGATGGGCAACGACGTCTCCCGCGCCAGGCTGAGCGCCGACCGCATCGAGATCCGCCATGCCGACGGCACGCGCGAGACGCTGAAGGACGGCGTCTACCGGCTGAAGGAGAAGCGGGGCGAGGACCTGCGCCGGGTCGCCACCGAGGACGACGTAGCGCGCCTGCTGGAGATCGGCGCCGGCGCCGATTTCCAGACGCGCCTGCTGGCCGACGGGTCGCTGTGGAAGCTGACCCCGCTAAGCATCGAGATCGAGCATCCCGACGGCTCCGGGGAGCGGGTGAAGGGCGACGTCCACGAATCCCGCGACGCTGAGGGCGGCGAGACCGAGCGACCGGCCACCGAGGACGACTTCGCCCGCCTGCGCGCCTTCGCCGACGGCGAGCTGGGCGTCTTCGAGAGCTCGGAGCATGACGACGAGGACGACGACGGGCCGAAGCCCGAGCGCGGCGGCCGGCGCGACGACGAGATGAAGGGCGACGACGGCGACGACGCCTTCGAGGCCGGCGGCGGCGACGACCGGGTGCGCGGCGGCGGCGGCGACGACGAGATCCGCGGCGGCGGCGGCAAGGACCGCCTGCGCGGCGAGGACGGGGACGACGACCTCTCGGGCGGGGACGGCGACGACCGGCTCTCGGGCGACGCGGGCGTGGACCGGCTGTCGGGCGGCGCGGGCCGCGACCGGCTCGACGGCGGCGACGACGGCGACCTGCTCGACGGCGGCGCGGACGACGACCGGCTGGATGGCGGCAAGGGCGACGACATCCTCGGCGGCGGCGACGGCGACGACCGGCTGAAGGGCGGCCAGGGCGACGACCTG
>CAXGVP010000490.1:0-3697 GCA_964013055.1 uncultured Albimonas sp. | reverse complement strand
CGTTCGTGTTGATAGGCAAGCGGCCGCCGATCTCGACCGCATGTCGATGATCGTGGGGGGCGAGGTCGAGAGCCAGGGCGTGAACCCCAAGGAGATCACCTACCACCCCCGCCTGCTGCTGAAGGTGGAGGGGACCGACACGGCGCTGGAGATCCCGCTGTCCACGGAAGCGGACATGCGCGAGGCCTTCGCCGAGGCCCACCGCCAGCGCTTCGGCTTCGACCCCGGCGACAAGCCGCTGGTGATCGAGGCGATCAGCCAGGAGGCCGTGGGCCGCGCCGCCGACCTCTCCGAGCCCGCCCACGACACCGCCGAGCGCGAGGAGACCGCGTTCCCCACCGCGCTGGAGGGCGAGTTCTTCTCCGAGGGCGAGTGGCGCAAGGCCCGCTACGTGAAGCGCGCCGAGATGCGCCCCGGCGACGTCCTCACCGGCCCCGCGGTGCTGGTCGAGCCCCACACCTCGATCGTGATCGAGGACGGCTGGCAGGCGCGGATCACCGCCCATGACCACGTGAAGCTGTTCCGGATCAAGGCCAAGGCCCGCTCCGAGGCGGCCGGCACCACCGCCGACCCGGTGCTGCTGGAGGTGTTCAACAACCTCTTCATGTCCATCGCCGAGCAGATGGGCGCGGTGCTGGAGAACACCGCCGCCTCGGTGACGATCAAGGAGCGGCTGGACTTCTCCTGCGCCGTCTTCGACGCCGAGGGCGACCTGATCGCCAACGCGCCGCACATGCCGGTGCACCTGGGCTCGATGGGCGCATCCGTGAAGTCGATCATCGCCCAGAACCCGGTGATGAAGCCGGGCGACGTCTATGTGTTGAACGCGCCCTACAACGGCGGCACCCACCTGCCGGACGTCACCGTGGTCACGCCGGTCTGGGACGAGACCGGGACCGAGATCGTCTTCTACACCTCCGCCCGCGGCCACCACACCGACATCGGCGGGCTGACGCCGGGCTCGATGCCCCCCGACAGCCGCCGGGTCGAGGAAGAGGGCGTGCTGATCGACAACTGGAAGCTCGTCGACAAGGGCGTGTTCCGCGAGGAGGAGACGCGCGCGCTGCTGACCTCGGGCGACTGGCCGTGTCGCGCGCCGGACACCAACATCGCCGACCTCAAGGCGCAGGTGGCCTCCTGCGAGAAGGGCGCGCGCGAGTTGCGCAAGATGGTCGCCCAGTTCGGCCGCGACGTGGTCGACGCCTATATGCGCCACGTCCAGGACAACGCCGAGGAATGCGTGCGCCGCGCCATCGCTACGCTCAAGGATGCTGAATACGTCTACCCGATGGACCCCGACTACGACGGCGAGGCCCGCGAGATCCGGGTGAAGATCACCGTCGATCAGGAGAAGCGCGAGGCGACCGTCGACTTCACCGGCACCACCCGCCAGCTCGGCACCAACTACAACGCGCCCGAGCCGGTGACCCGCGCCGCGGTGCTCTACGTCTTCCGCCTGCTGGTCGAGGACGGGATCCCGATGAACGAGGGGGTGATGAAGCCCCTCAACGTCATCGTGCCGCCTCGCTCGATGATCGCGCCGGAGTATCCGGCGGCGGTGATCGCGGGGAACGTCGAGGTCTCCCAGGCGGTGACCTCCTGCCTGCTGCTGGCGCTGGGCGTGCAGGCGGCGGCCCAGTCGACGATGAACAATGTCACCTGGGGCGATGCGCGCTACCAGTATTACGAGACGGTCTGCGGCGGCTCCGGCGCGGGGCTGATGCATGACGGCTCGGGACATCCGGGGACGTCGGGGGTGCATACGCACATGACCAACTCCCGCCTCACCGACCCCGAGGTGCTGGAGTGGCGCTTCCCGGTGCTGCTGGAGGAATTCTCGATCCGTCGCGGCTCGGGCGGCGCGGGGAAGTTCCGCGGCGGCGACGGGACGCGCCGGCGGATCCGGTTCCTGGAGCCGATGACCGCCTCGATCCTCTCGGGCCACCGGGTGACGCCGCCTCCGGGGCTGCTTGGCGGCGGGCCGGGGGCGCTGGGGCGCACGCGGATCGAACGTGTCGACGGCTCGGTGGATGAGCTGCGTTCGGCCGACAAGACCGAGATGGCGGCGGGGGACGTGTTCTGGCTGGACACGCCCTCGGGCGGGGGCTGCCTGCCGGAGGAGTGACGGGCAGGCGGCGACTGCGGCGCCCTGCGGGCAGTCGGCGATGGAGGCGCCCTGCGGGCGGGGGGGACGGAGGCGCCCTGCGGGCGGGCTTGGCTTGCGCGCCTGCGGCGCGCGCGGGCCGGGGGCCCGCGAAGGGACGCTTCTGAACTCACCAAAGAACAGGGCCCGCGCCTGTTCTTCGGACCCGCCCGTCGCTGAAGATGCCTGAGCGACTCGTCCGCAGGGGTCAAGGACAAGCCCCCTTCGGGGGTCGCTTCGCGATCCCTGACCCCTGCGGACGAGTCGCTCTGATCGGCATCAGCGACGGACGGCTCCGAAGAACAGGCGCTCGCGGCGGCGCCCGGGGCGGGGCGCCGGGCGGGCGTTGCGCGTCAGGGGCGGAGCGAGGGCAGGGGGCCGAGGTCGATGTCCCAGCTCGACAGCACCAGCTCGCGGCAGCGGTGGGCGATGGTCAGGGCCGGGAGGCGCAGGGCGGAGGCGTCCTCGCCCGCGGTCCACTTGCGGCGGAAGGCGACCATGGCCTGCTCGACCGGGGCGTCCTCGACGATGGCGAGCTCGCCCCAGTAGAGCTCCTCGAACCGGGCGCCGGCTTTCGAGCGGGTGGCGGCGTCGGGGGAGGTGGCGAGCTGGGCGGCCAGGCGCGAGGCCTCGAAGCAGAGCGTCATCTGCCGCTCGAGGAACGGGCGGCGGGCGGCGAGCTCCTGGGTCGCGGCGTAGTTCCAGGCGCTGACCGCCAGCCCGCCCAGCCCCACCGCTGCGGTGACCGCCAGGCCCAGCGACTTGAGAACGCCTTCCATCCCCGCACCCTCCTGCCCGGGCCGCCGTCGCGGCCGGCGCGCGACCCCCTGACCGTAGCACGGCGCGGCCCGCTCTGGTAACGCGGGACCCGGATGCCGGGCGGTGCAGGGAGGCGGATCATGCAGGCCAGGAACGAGCGGCGGGACCGCGCCGAAGCGGCGTTGCTGGGGGCGCTGGTCGCCGATGCGGCGGCGCTGGGGCTGCACTGGCTCTACGACCCCGCGCGCATCGCCGCGCTGGCGGGTCCGCTGTGCTTCCGCACCCCCGACGCCGCCGATTTCGAGGGCGCCGCCGGCGTCTTCGTCCACGCCGGCAAGCGGGCGGGGGAGCTGTCGCAATACGGCGCGGCCCTGCGCACCGCCATGCAGGCGGTGGGCGCGAAGGGCCGGGACCTGGCCCAGGCGCAGGCCCGCTTCGCCGCCGCCTTCGGCGCAGGCGGCTGGTGGGTCGGCTACATCGACAAGCCCACCCGCGGGACGCTGGCCAATCTGGCGGCCGGGCAGGTGGACCCCTCGGGCGTCGAGGACGACCAGATCCCCGGCTTCGCCCGCCTGCCGGCGCTGATCTGCCGGCCCGGCGGCGCGGCGGACGCGGTGCAGCTGGCCGCCGCCGTCGCCATGACCTCCACCGGGGACGAGGCGCGCGACTGGGCGCTGGCCGGCGCGCGCATCCTCGCCGCCGCCCTGATCGGCGCGAGCCCGGCCGAGGCGGTCGCCGCGGCCGAGACCGGCGCCCCCGAGGCCGTGGCCCAGGGCCTCGCCCGCGCGCGCGCCG
>CAXGVP010000489.1:0-3705 GCA_964013055.1 uncultured Albimonas sp. | reverse complement strand
GGATGAGGAAGGGCCGCGGGCTGCGGCGCCGACGCAACGGCAACCTTTCTTTTACCGGACGTGAAAGATAACCGGGCGCGTGAAGGCTTCACGCGCCCGTCGCTATTCGGTAACGCGGCCGGCCTAGAGTGTCCGCACCTGTGGGTGGTGTGTTGGGGAGCGCCGGATGATGAACGGCCGGATGAACATGTGGCGACGCGTGCAGCGCGACCGGCGGGTCGGCCGCTGGAGCGTGCGCCTGACTCTCGCCGAGGCGAAGATGCGCCGCGAGCTCGCCTGGCGCTACGGCTGGTGACGGCCCCCGGGGCCGGGCGCCAGCGCCCCGGCCCGCCCCGTGCGCGCCGGATCGCGCGCCCTCGCCGGGCTCAGCCCAGCGGAATTTCCAGCAACTCCCGGTAGATCGGCCCGTCCGGACCCAGGTCCGAACGGTAGAGCACGGCCGCCTGCGGCTGGAACGGCGCGGCCGCGAAGGCGGCGTTGCGCGCAAGCCAGCGCGCCAGCCCCTCGCCCGCCGGCGCGCGGGTCGAGAACCGGGCGACGGTGACATGGGGCACGAAGCGCGCGTGCGGCAGCTCGAGCCCGCCGCGCCGGCAGGCCCGGCGAATCGCGTCGCGCAGGGACGACAGGGCGGGATCGGGCGCGACCTCGACATGGGCCGAGCGGGGGCGCGCGCCGCCGAAGGCCCCCACCCCGCGCAGCACAAGCGTCGGGGCGGGGGGCGCGAGCGATTCGAGCTCGACCGCCACGTCCTCCAGCAGCTCGGGGCGCTGCTCGCCGAGGAAGGCGAGGGTCAGGTGCAGGGTGTCGCCGTCGACGGGGCGGCCCTCGTCGATGTCGTCGCCCAGCTCTTCCAGGCGGTCGCGGAGGGGGTCGGGCATCGGCAGGGCCACGAAGGCGCGGATCATGGGCAGGTCCCGGCATCGGGCGGCGGGTGGCGGATCGCGCAGGCATGCAACCCCGCGAGACCCGCGCGATCAAGCCCCGACGCTGCGTCGCCCCTGCGCTCGCGCGAGGCTTGAGGGCGCCCCGCCCCCGGTCCATGATCGACGCCGGGAGAAACGGACGCCCGACGTCCGATAGGGAGGATCTCGATGACCGACGCGACCCGGGACGACGCCGTCGTCCCCTGGCCCATCGCCGTGCCCCAGTCCGAGCTGGACGACCTGCATGCCCGCATCGACCGCACCCGCTGGCCCGAGGCCGAGCCCGCCCCCGGCGGCTGGGTTCAGGGCGCGCCGCTGGCGAAGGTGCGCGAGCTGGTCGACTACTGGCGCCACACCTACGACTGGCGGCGCTGCGAGGCGGAGCTGAACGGCTTCGGCTCCTACCGCACGGTGATCGACGGGCTGGGGATCCACGTGATCCACGCGCGCTCGCCCGTGCCGGACGCGAAGCCGATGCTGATCACCCACGGCTGGCCCGGCTCGGTCGTCGAGTTCGCGCGCATCATCGGGCCGCTGACCGATCCGGCGGCGCATGGGGGCGATCCGAAGGACGCCTTCCACGTGATCGCGCCCTCCCTGCCCGGCTACGGCTTCTCGGACAAGCCGACGGAGACGGGGTGGGGGGTCGAGAAGATCGCCAGCGCCTGGGAGGAGCTGATGCGCCGCCTGGGCTATGACGCCTGGGTCGCGCAGGGCGGCGACTGGGGGGCGGCGGTGACCACGCAGCTGGGCCACATCCGCGCGCAGGGGCTGGAGGCGATCCACCTCAACATGCCCAGTTTCGTGCCGGAGCGGAACGATCCCAACCCTGGGCCGGAGGAGAAGCGGGCGCTGGATCGCAACCGCGCCCATCGCCACGAGCACACCGGATACTCGCGCATCCAGTCCACCAAGCCGCAGACGCTGGGCTATGCGCTGGTCGACAGCCCCGTCGGCCAGGCGGCCTGGATCTACGAGAAGATGCACGCCTGGACCGACAACGACGGCGACCCGGAGAGCGTGGTCTCGAAGGACGAGATGCTCGACAACATCATGATGTACTGGCTGCCGGGGGCGGGCGGCTCCTCGGCCCGGCTCTACTGGGAGAGTTTCCGGCGCAGGCCGCCGCAGGTCGACATCCCCACCATGGCGACCGTGTTCCCGCGCGAGATCGTGCCGGCCCCGCGGAGCTGGTGCGAGAAGGTCTACACCGACATCCGCCGCTGGACCGAGGTCGAGAAGGGCGGCCACTTCGCCGCCTTCGAGCAGCCGGAGATCTTCGTGCGCGAGGTCCGCGAGGCCTTCCGCCCGTTCCGCTGAGGCCCGAGGGCCCCACGGGTCTTTCCCGGTCGGCCGCGCCCCCCGCCGGGGGCGGCCGCTAGCCTCCCAGCCGCGGCCCCCATCGTTTCGCGGCGGGGGCCGCGGTGGCCCCGTGCAGCAGGGCCGAGATCGCCACCGCCAGCCCCGCCACCGCCAGGATGTCGTCGGCGTGGGACAGGCTGCGCCCCTCCACCGCCACCAGCGCGAACAGCGCGGTCGCGAGCCCCCGCGGCCCGAACCAGCCCAGGAACAGCCGGGCCGAGCCAGGCGCGTCGGTCCCCGCCAGCGACAGCCAGATCGCCAGCGGCCGCACGACGAAGAGCGAGACCAGCACCAGCGCCGCCTCCTGCCAGCCTGCCCGGTCGAAGGCCTGCGGCAGCATCGAGGTTCCGATCAGCACGAAGGCGGCCAGCACCAGCACCTGCCCCTCGCCGTCGAGGAACTCGGCCAGGAAGCCGCGCGGCGGCACCCGCGGCCCGGTGAGCGAGAGCGCCGCGCCGAAGCCGAGGCCGGCGCTGAAGCAGGCGACGAAGGCGTTGCCGCCCAGCGCCTCGGCGGCGAAATAGGCGAAGGCCACGACGGCGAGCGCGGCGATGCCCTCGGATTCCTCCTGCGGCCAGTTCCGCGCCCGGGCGAGGCCGAGCAGCGCCCCGCCCGCCAGCCCCGTGCCCACGCCCGCCAGCGCGCCGAAGCCGATCTGGGCGGCCATGAACTGCACGAAGGCGCCGAGGCCCCCGGGGGACTCGCCCTCGGTCGCGCTCGCCAGGGTCGCGAACAGCAGGACCAGCGGCAGGGCGAGCCCGTCGTTCAGCCCGCTTTCGACCACCAGCGCACGGCGCACCCGCTCGGGCAGCAGCGGCGAGGTGGCCACCGCCTGGCCCAGCGCCGCATCCGTGGGGGCGAGGATGGCGGCGACCAGCGCGATCTCGAGCAGCGGCCAGCCGGGCAGCAGCAGCACGCCGGCCGCGACCCCCAGCGCGACCGAGAGCGGCAGGCCCAGCGCCAGCATCCGCACCGGCCAGCGATGCGCGCGCACCAGCGCGCGGGCGTCGGTGCGCGCGGCGTCGGAGAACAGCACCACCGCCAGCGCGACCTCGGCCACCACATCGAGTCGCGCGTCCAGCGCCCGCGGCGCCAGCCCCACGCTCCACAGCCCCAGGCCGAGCGCGAGGCAGATCACCGGCATGGTCAGCGGCGTCTCCGCCAGCCGCCCGGCGGTGGCGGCGTAGGCGAAGATCCCCAGCGCGAGGATCAGGATGGTCGGCTCGTGCATGGTCCTCTCCCCCTCCGCGGTCGGGCGGGGCCCGGCGCGGCCCCACAGAACGCCGCGAGAGCCGGCGCCGCAAGGGGGCGCGCCGCGGCCTCTCCCCCGCAAGCCCCAACCGCCGCCCTCTCGCCCCGCCCCGCCAGCACGCGCCCCGGGGCTCGACCCGGGGCCTCTCGCGGCGAGCCACGGGGCGCG
>CAXGVP010000488.1:0-3717 GCA_964013055.1 uncultured Albimonas sp. | reverse complement strand
CACCTGATCCTCGACGGCCGGGTCGAGGTGCTGTCCGACCGCCCCGGCCGCGACCCGCAGCGGCTGGCCGAGGTCGACGCCGGCTCGGTCGTGGGCGAAATGGCGTTCCTGACCGGCGACGTGCGCACCGCCAGCGTGCGCGCCATGACCCCGGTCGAGACCCTGGAGATCAGCGCCGTGACCCTCGACCGGATCCGCAAGCGCCATCCGCGGATCGCGGCCAAGCTCTACTACAACATCTCGGTGATCCTGACCGAGCGTCTGGGCGCCAGCAACCAGGCCCACGTCGCGCCATGAGACGCCGCGCGAAACGCCTGGGCGGGGGGCAGCCCGCGCCCTGGTGGACCCTGACCCTGCCCCTGACGCTGGACCTGCCCACCCTCGCGCGGCTGCGCCTGCACCGCCTGCGCCGACCCCGGCCGCGGCTGCTGCTGCGCGGCCCGCTGATGCTGGTCTTCGGGACGGCGACCACGGCGCTGGCGGCGGCGCAGTCGCTGGTCTTCGGGCGCGCCATCGCCCGGGCCGAGCCCGCCGCCCCCCCGATCGCGATCATCGGCCACCACCGCACCGGCAGCACCCACCTGCACCAGCTGATGGCCCTGCACCCCGAGCTGAGCGCGCCCAGCGCGCTGGAGTGCATGGGCGCCTCGCATGTGCTGCTGACCCACGGGCTGCTGTCGCGGATCGCCTCGCCCTTCACCCCCAGCCGCCGGCCGTGCGACGCGATGCCCTTCGGCATCCACCTGCCGCAGGAGGAGGAGTTCGCGCTGCTCAACCTCGGCGCGCCCACGGCCTACCGGCGCATGGTCCTGCCCGGCGGCGGCTTCACCGCGGCCGAGGCCGAAGGCCCGCGCCTGCAGCGCGCCCACCGGCGCTTCGTGCGGATCCTGGCGCTGCGCGGCCATGGCCGGCTGGTGCTGAAGTCGCCGCTGAACACCGGCCGCACCGCCTGGCTGCGCCGGGCCTACCCGGGCATCCGCTTCGTCCACCTGGTGCGCGAGCCGGCCGCGATCCTGCGTTCCTCCAACCACCTGTGGCAGACGATGGAGCAGGATCACGGGCTGGAGCGCGCGCCGCTCGAGTCGCCCGAGCGGGCGCGTTTCGTGGCCCAGACCTTCGACTGGATGTACGCCGCCTTCTGGCGCGACGAGCCGCAGATCCCCCCCGGGGACCTGATCACCGTGCGCTACGAGGATCTCGACGCCCGCCCGCGCGAGGTGCTCGACGCGATCGCCGCGAAATTCGGCCTCGGCCCCTGGACCGCGGCGCTGGAGACGCATCTCGCCTCGCTCGCCGACTACAGGCCCAACCGCTACCCGGCCGCCCCCCCGCCCGAGCCGCGCCCCGCCCTCTTCGCCCGCTACGCCGAGCGCTACGGCTACGCCGCCGCGCCGCAGGCCGCGGAGGCCGGCGCGTCCTGCGCCGCCGCCCCGGTCAGCCCGCCGCCGGGCTGAGCGGCGTCGCGCCGAGCGAGGGCGGCGTCCCGGGCGCCCCGGGCGCTTCGGGCGTTTCGGGCGCGCCGGGGGGCTTGCGGGCCGCCAGCCAGCGGTCCTCGTAGGTCGGGTCGGCCTCGATGACGTCGATCTTCTCGCGCAGACGGTCCGCCACATAGCGCGAGAACGGGCCGAGGTGGGCGTAGATCGCGGCCATGGTCATCGCCTGGCGCAGCGCCCGGGGGTTGGTGCGCAGGGTGTGGAAGACCAGCTTCCAGAACGGGCCGCGCAGCTCCGGCTTGCGGCGGGTGACCGACCACATCAGCCGCACGGTGCGCCGCAGCTCATGCGCCAGCACCGCCCGCCCCAGGTCGCCCGAGGGCCCCGAGGCGTCGATCTGCGCCACCGCCTGGCGGGCCCGCGCGAAATAGCGATCGGGCGCATAGACATGCTCGATCACCTGCAGGAAGTCGCGCATGATCTCGACCCGCGGCCGCCTGGTCAGGAAGTTCAGCCCCGCGGTGCACTGGTCGATGCCCACGGTGTCGGGCTCGACCGTGTCGACGGCGTCGGCGAGCCGGTTCTCGGCCACCAGCCGGCGCGAGAGCTGCGTGTTGGGCAGCGCATAGAGCAGCCCGACCATGGCGATGGCGATGCCGCAATCCTCGATCAGCTCGATCTGGGCGCGGGCGACCTCGGGGCCCTCGTCGTCGAAGCCGATGATGAAGCCCGCGATCACCATCACCCCGGCGGCGTTGATCCGGCGCACGCTCTCGGCGATGTCGCGGCGCGTGTTCTGCTTCTTCTGCATCGCGACCAGGACGTCGGGGTCCGGGCTCTCGATCCCCACGAAGATGATGTAGAAGCCGGCGTCGCGCAGCAGGCCCAGGAACCGCGGGTCGTCCGACAGGTTCAGCGAGCCCTCGGTCGAGAAGTAGAACGGGAAGCCGTGGCGCTTCTGCCAGTCGATCAGCCGCGGCAGGAAGGCCATCACCGCCTTCTTGTTGCCGATCAGGTTGTCGTCGACGAAATCCACATGCCCGCGCCAGCCCACGGCGTAGAGGCGGTCGAGCTCGGCCAGGACCTGCTCGGGCGTCTTGGCGCGGGGCTTGCGGCCGAACAGCTCGATGATGTCGCAGAACTCGCACAGGAACGGGCACCCGCGGGAGAACTGGACCCCCACATGGGTGTAGGCGCGCAGGTCCAGCAGGTCGAAGCGCGGCAGGGGCGAGGTCTGCACGTCGACGCTGTGCAGCGGCGCGCGGATCATGCCCTGGCGCTCGCCGCGCCGCCAGGCGGCGATGAACTCGGCCATGGCGCCCTCGGCCTCGCCGACGATGCGGAAGTCGGCCTGGGGATAGAGATCGGGGCGCGAGCTCGCCTCCGGCCCGCCCAGCACCGAGACCTTGCCCGCCGCCCTGACCGCCGCGAGCACCTCCTCCATCCCCGCGATCTGGGAGATCATGCCGCCCACGAACACCACGTCGGCCCAGTCGAGGTCGGCGGGCGACATCTCCTGCACGTTGCAGTCGACGAGGCGCACGGGCCAGTCCTCGGGCAGCATGGCGGCGACGGTGATCAGGCCGAGCGGCGGGGCGGGATAGCGCGCGCCGACCAGCTCGCAGGCGGCCTTGTAGTTCCAGAACGAGGTCTCGCCGAAGGGCGGGTGCAGCAGCAGCACCCTGGGCAGATCATTCGACACGTCGCGCTCCCCCGATCCCGACAGCGGATCCTCACGCGGTCACGATGCCAGCGCACGCGCAGATTGTCGAACGTTTCGGAAGCGTTCGCGCCAAGGGAAGCCCGCCGGCGGGATCGGCCCAGCCCTCCGCGCGGCAGGCCGGCTTCGGGCGGGACACGCTGGAAAGGGGCCCGGGTCCGTCGTCGCCTGCCATCGGGCGAACGGGTTGCAGCCCATCCGCCTGCGGCGAGCGGCGAGGGTCCCCGGACCGGCGGGCGCCATCGCGCCGCCGCGTCGGCTTCGGCGCGAAGCGGGCCGGGGGGATCCTGGCCCGGCGGCGGCGGCCGTCTCGCGCTTCGCCTGCCCTGGCCCGGCGGGCGGAGCCACGGAAGGCGCAGCGGCGCTGGATCGCAGCGCCGCGTCCCCGGCCGGGGGACGCGGCGGCGGCCTCAGTCGGGCGCGCCGAGGGCGGCGAGCACGATCTCTCCGTCCCAGACCGCGGCGAGACGCTCCGCCGCCCACCAGGCGCGCAGGCCCGAGCGGCAGCACAGGACGGCGCGCTGGCCGGCGGCGGGGCGGGGGCCGTCGGGGCCGAAGGCTGCG
>CAXGVP010000487.1:0-3722 GCA_964013055.1 uncultured Albimonas sp. | reverse complement strand
CGAGCTGGCGAGCTGCGCCGACGCCCGCGCCGCGATCCGGGCGCTGGCCGAGGGCCGCGCCGCCGGCGCCGCGGTCGACGCCCTGAGCTGGGCGCTGGCCCGCGAGCATGAGCCCGCCGCCGCCGAGCTGACCGCCATCGGCTGGTCCGACCCGCTGCCCGCGCCGCCCTTCGTGACCTCGGCCCTGACCGAGACCGGGACCCGCGCCCGCCTGCGCGCCGCCCTGGTCGAGACGCTGGTCGACCCGGCCACCGAGCCCTTCCGCCGCGCCCTGAAGCTGGCCCGCATCGTGGCATTCGCCGATCCCGACTACGACGCGGCGCGGCGGCTGGCGGCGCTGGCGCGGCTCTGACCCGCGCCGCCGTCCCCATCCCGGCCACGGACCGTTGACGGAACCGGGCTGGGCCGGGGCCGATCCGCGCCCTAGGTTTGCATCAGGAAACGATCAAAGGGAGGCGGGTCGCATGGGCATGCTGGTCGAGGGCGAGTGGACGACGGGCAAGCTGACCGGCGACGACGGCGCGTTCAAGCGCTCGGAGTCGAGCTTCCGCAACTGGGTCACCGCCGACGGCGCCCCCGGCCCCTCGGGCGAGGGCGGCTTCAAGGCCGAGAGCGGGCGCTACCACCTCTATGTCTCGCTGGCCTGTCCCTGGGCGCATCGCGCGCTGGTGATGCGCGAGGCGAAAGGGCTGGCCCCGCATATCGACGTCTCGGTGGTGCATCCCGACATGCTCGAGGACGGCTGGACCTTCTCGACCGACTTCCCCGGCGCCACCGGCGACCGGCTGATGGGCAAGGCGTTCCTGCGCGAGATCTATGTGGCCTCGGACCCGAAGGCCACGACCCGGGCGACCGTGCCGATCCTGTGGGACAAGGCGCGGGGCGCGATCGTCTCGAACGAGAGCGCCGAGATCATCCGCATGTTCGACCAGGCCTTCGACGCGGTGGCGGGCGAGCGCCCGCGCCTGTGGCCGGAGGACCTGCGCGAGGCGATCAAGCCGGTGAACGCGCGCATCTACGACACGCTCAACAACGGGGTCTACAAGTCCGGCTTCGCCACCACGCAGGAGGCCTACGAGGCGGCCGTCGTCCCCCTGTTCGAGACGCTGGACTGGCTGGAGGATCGTCTGTCGCGCTCGCGCTACCTGATGGGCGAGCGGCTGAGCGAGGCGGACTGGCGGCTCTACACCACCCTGGCGCGGTTCGACGCGGTCTATTTCGGGCACTTCAAGTGCAACATCAGCCGGCTGTGCGACATGCCGGCGCTGTGGGGCTACGCCCGCGAGCTCTACCAGCGGCCCGAGGCGCGCTCGACCACCGATTTCGCCCATATCAAGCGCCACTACCACTACAGCCACGAGTCGATCAATCCTCACCGGATCGTGCCCCTCGGCCCCGAGCTGGACTGGGACGCCCCCCACGGGCGCGAGCGTCTGGCCGCCGCCTGAGGAGGCGCCGCGACGGCTGCCGCGCCCGGGGCGAGGTCCCGCCCGCGGCGCGGGGCAGGCGTCACGCTTGCGGCGCGGGGGCCCGGGGCGGGCGCCGCGCTTTTCCGGGGCGCCGGGGCGCGCTAGGTAGACGTCCATGTGCGGACGCTTCGCCCTGACCACCCCGCAGGACTCGGTCCTGTCGACCTTCGCGGCCGAGCCCTCGCCGCGGCTGGCGGAGCGGCTCGGCAATCTCGGGCCGCGCTGGAACGTCTGCCCGACCACGGACATCCCGGTGGTGCTGCTCCACGATGGCCGCCGCCTGCTGGCGCCGCTGCGCTGGGGATTCATCCCGCGGTGGTACAAGACCCCCTCGGGCGGGCCGCTGCTGATCAACGCGCGCGCCGAGACGATCGCCGAGAAGCCCGCCTTCCGCGACGCCTGCCGCGAGCGGCGCTGCCTGATCCCCGCCGACGGGTTCTACGAATGGACGAAGCTGGGCGAGCGCAAGCAGCCCCACTGGATCCGCCCGGCCGCGGGGGGGGCCGAAGGCTCGCTCTTCGCCTTCGCGGGCGTCTGGCAGAGCTGGAAGAATCCCGAGGATGGCCAGACCCTCGCCGCCTGCGCCATCGTCACCACCGGGGCCGGCCCCGACCTGTCGGACCTGCACCACCGCGAGCCGGTGGTGATCGCCCCCGACGACGCGCCCCTGTGGCTGGGCGAGGCCGGCCGCGGCGCCGCGACCCTGATGACCCCGGCGCCCGAGGGCTTCTGGGCCCACCACACCGTCCACCCCCGGGTGAACGGCGTCAGGGACGACGACCCCGAGCTGATCGCTCCGTGGGAGCCCGAGGACGCCTGACTCGGCCCCGGGGGCGCCTCCCCGGTTGACGCGACCGGCGGAGCGGCGTTCGATCGCGGGGCATTTCAACCTCGCGGAGAGCCTTTCCATGCGCAGTCTTGTCGTCGATACCCTCGAAGGTCTTCTTTATCTCGCCACGCTGGTGGTGATCCTGGTCGGGGGCGCCGTGGGCGTGGGCGCGTCCTCCGACCTTCGGGCGATCGCCGCGCTCAACCGCTGGTCCATCGCCGACGACTGGAACTGGCAGGTGGTCGGGGGCTTGCTGGGCGCGCTGGGCGGGCTGATCGCCGCCAGCCTGGTTTTCGGGGTGCTGTTCGTGTTGCTCGACATCCGCGCGCAGCTGGTGGAGCTGAACGCGCGGGGCCGCACGTCGGGCTGAACCGGACCGGAGCTCTTGCGCCCTTCCGCGGGCCCGGCGACAACTGTCCCGGGCCGCGGGAGACGGCGACGACACCGGGAGAACGAGCCATGTTCGCGAAGATCCTGATCGCCAACCGCGGCGAGATCGCCGTGCGCGTGATCCGCACCGCCCGCCGCCTGGGCGTGCGCACGGTCGCCGTCTACTCCGACGCCGACGCCCGCGCCCTGCACGTGGCCGAGGCCGACGAGGCGGTGCGCATCGGCCCCGCCCCGGTCGGCGAGAGCTACCTGCGCGGCGACCGCATCCTGGAGGCCGCGAAGGCCACCGGCGCGCAGGCGATCCACCCCGGCTACGGGTTCCTGTCGGAGAACCCCGACTTCGCCGAGGCGGTGGCCGCCGCCGGGCTGGCGTTCATCGGCCCGTCGGCCGCCTCGATCCGCGCCATGGGCCTGAAGGACGCCGCCAAGGCCCTGATGGAGCAGGCCGGCGTCCCCGTCGTCCCCGGCTATCACGGCGCCGAGCAGGACCCGGCCTTCCTCGCCGAGCGCGCCGCCGAGATCGGCTGGCCGGTGCTGATCAAGGCCCGCGCCGGCGGCGGCGGCAAGGGCATGCGCCGGGTCGACCGCGCGGAGGACTTCGCCGAGGCCCTGCAAGGCGCCGCGCGCGAGGGCGCCTCGGCCTTCGGCGACCCGGCGGTGCTGATCGAGAAATATGTGACCCATCCCCGCCATATCGAGGTGCAGGTCTTCGGCGACACCTACGGCAATGCGGTCCACCTGTTCGAGCGGGACTGCTCCCTCCAGCGCCGCCACCAGAAGGTGATCGAGGAGGCGCCCGCCCCCGGCATGTCGGAAGAAACCCGGGCCGAGATCGGCGCGGCGGCCGTGCGCGCCGCCCGCGCCGTCGACTACGCCGGCGCCGGCACCATCGAGTTCATCGCCGACGCCTCCGAGGGCCTGCGCGCCGACCGCATCTGGTTCATGGAAATGAATACCCGCCTGCAGGTGGAGCACCCGGTGACCGAGGCGATCACCGGCCTCGACCTGGTGGAATGGCAGCTGCGCGTCGCCGC
>CAXGVP010000486.1:0-3736 GCA_964013055.1 uncultured Albimonas sp. | reverse complement strand
CCGTATCTCGAGGTCGGATCCTTCGACGACACCTATTCGAGCCAGTTCTTTCTGCAGTTCTCGTCCGACCAGTTCCTGCTGACCGTCTCCGACAACGAGGCGTTGATCTTCATCTTCGCCTTCGCGGACGCCCCGGCGAACCCCGTGACCCCGGGCGACACGCTGCTGGCCGAGGCGCAGGCCTCCGCCGTGCCGCTGCCCGCCGCCGCCGGGCTGCTGGGCGCGGCGCTCGCCGGGCTGGGCCTGTTCGCGAGACGCCGTCCGCACCCTGCCTGACCTGCGGACGGCCGGACCGGAGGGGGCGCGGGGAAACGCCCCCTCCGGTCATTTCATCGGTCGCTGACCTGCCAGCGCGGGTTGATCCAGGGCTCGACGTTCTCCGCCGGCAGGGGCGGACGGCCGAGGATCATGTCCGCCGCCTTCTCCCCCACCAGGATCGAGGGCGCGTTGGTGTTGCCGTTGGTGACCCGCGGGAAGATCGAGCTGTCGGCGACCCGCAGCCCCTCGACCCCGATCACCCGGCATTCGGGATCCACCACCGCCGTCGGATCGTCCGCGCGCCCCATCCGGCAGGTGCCGCAGGGGTGGTAGGCGCTTTCGGCATGTTCGGCGATGAAGGCGTCGATCTCGTCGTCGGACTGCACCTCGGCGCCGGGCTGGATCTCCTTGCCGCGGAAGGCGTCGAAGGCGGGCTGGGCGAAGATCTCGCGGGTCATGCGGATGCAGCGGCGGAAGTCGATCCAGTCCTGCTCCTGCGACATGTAGTTGAAGACGATCTTCGGGGCCTCGTTGGGGTCCGCGCTCCGCAGCGTGATCTCTCCGCGCGATTGCGCCCGCATCGGCCCGACATGGGCCTGGAAGCCGTGCCCCTCCGCCGCCGCCTGGCCGTCGTAGCGCACGGCGATGGGCAGGAAGTGGAACTGCACGTCCGGATAATCGACGCCCGCGCGGGAGCGGACGAAGGCCGCGCTTTCGAACTGGTTGGAGGCGCCGAGCCCGGTCTTGAAGAACAGCCACTGCGCGCCCGACCAGGCTTTTCCGAACAGGTTCCAGTGTTTGTAGAGCGTGATGGGCTGCGTGCAGGCCTGCTGCACGTAGACCTCGAGGTGGTCCATCAGGTTGGCGCCGACGCCCGGCCGGTCGACCTTCACCTCGATGCCATGCGCCGCGAGCTGCGCCCCCGGCCCGATGCCCGAGAGCATCAGCATCTTGGGCGAGTTGATCGAGGAGGCCGCCAGCACCACCTCGCGCCGCGCCCTGATCACCTGGATCTCGCCGCCCCTTTCGACCTCGACCCCCGTGGCGCGGCCGTTCTCGATCACGACGCGCCGCGCGAGGCAGCGGTGCAGCTTGAGGTTCGGCCGCTTCATCGCGGGCTTGAGGTAGGCGTTGGCCGCGGACCAGCGGCGGCCCTTCCAGACCGTCTGCTCCATCGGCCCGAAGCCCTCCTGCTTCTCGCCGTTGTAGTCGTCGGTCCGCTCATATCCCGCCTGAGCTCCGGCCTCCACGAAGGCGTGGAACAAGGGATTTTCGCGCGGGCCGCGGGTGACGTGCAGGGGCCCGGAGCGGCCGCGCCAGTCCGGATCGCCGCCGTGCCCGCCGTCGTGCCAGTTCTCCATCCGCTTGAAGTAGGGGAGCACGTCGGCATAGCTCCAGCCCGCCGCGCCCTGATCCGCCCAATGGTCGTAGTCGCGCGCATGGCCGCGCACATAGACCATGCCGTTGATCGAGGACGAGCCGCCCACCACCTTGCCCCGCGGCACCACCAGCCGGCGATTGTTCAGCCGCGGCTCGGGTTCGCTCAGGAATCCCCAGTCATAGCGGGACATGTTCATCGGATAGCTGAGCGCCGCGGGCATCTGGATGAAGGGGCCCGCGTCGGTGCCGCCATGCTCCAGCACGATCACCGAATGCGCGCCGTCCTCCGTCAGGCGCGCCGCCAGCGCCGAGCCGGCCGAGCCGGAACCCACCACCACGAAGTCCGCCTCCATCGAGACGCCGCGTCGCTCGGTCCCGCTCATCGTCCCGACCCTCCCGGCCGCAGGGAGTCGAAGGAGATCATCACATGTTCCGCAAAACCGGGTCTGGCTTTGAGATCAGCATAGTAGCGGCTGACGTTGGGATGCGGCGGCAGGCTCAGCTCCCCGGTCTCCTCGATGGCGTGGAGGCGGAACATCAGATGACCCACGATGATGTCGGCGAACGAGAATTGCTCGCCGATCCAGGGGGATGCCGAGAGATGTTCATCCAGGATCGCGACCAGCCGCGCCAGCGCCCCGACGCCCTTGGCCAGCGCCGCCGCATCGCGCTGATCGTCGGTGAAGCGCACCAGCGGGATGTAGACCTGGTTGAGGAAGGTCGCGCCGAAGGTGACCTTCCCCCACTCCGCCCATTTGTCGAGCCGGGCGCGGGCCAGCGGGTCGCGCGGCCAGAACGCCTCGTCCCCATGCATCGCCGCGAGGCAGCGCACGATGGCGGCGCTTTCGAAGAAAGCCTCGCCCTCGATCTCAACCGCGGGCACCAGGCCATTGGGATTCATCGCCTTGTACTCGGGCGTCGCGGTCCCGCCATAGGCCCCGCCCACGTCGAGACGCTCGACCTCGAGGCCAAGCTCCGCGGCGCACCACATCACCGTCTGCACGTTGGAGGAGGTGGCGCGGCCGTGCACCGTGAGGCTGGATCTGGACATGGGCGGGCTCCTCAGTAGGGCGCGTCGACCGGGGTCAACCCGACGTAGACGGTCTTGCGCTGGGAGTAGTTCTCGAGCGCGGCGAGCGCGTTCTCGCGCCCCAGGCCGGAGGCTTTCACGCCCCCGAACGGGATCTCGACCGGGGTCAGGTTGTACTGGTTGATCCACACGATCCCGGCCTGCAGCGCATGCGCCACCCGGTGCCCGCGGGCGAGATCGGCGGTGAACACGCCCGCCGCCAGCCCGTAGGGCGTGGCGTTGGCGCGGGCGATCGCCTCCTCCTCGTCATGGAAGCGCAGCAGGGAGAGGACCGGGCCGAAGATTTCTTCCCTGGCGATGCTCATCTCGTCGGTGACGTCGGCGAAGATGGTCGGCTCGACGTAGCACCCGGCTTCAAGGCCCTGCAGGGCGGGGACTTTTCCGCCGTGGACCAGGCGCGCGCCCTCCGAGCGGCCGGCCTCGATGAAGTCCATCACCCGCGCGTGCTGGGCGGCGGAGACCAGCGGTCCCATCTGGGTCGCCTCGTCCATCGGGTCGCCCAGGCGGATGGCGGCGGTGCGCTCTGCCAGGCGCTCGAGGAAGCGGTCGTGCAGGGCGTCCTGCACGAAGACCCGCGTGCCGTTCGAGCAGATCTGGCCGGTGGAATAGAAATTCCCCAGCATCGCGCCGCCGACCGCGTCCTCCAGCGAGGCGTCGTCGAAGACGATCAGCGGGGATTTTCCGCCCAGCTCCAGCGTGGCGTGCTTCAGCCCGGCCGCCGCCGCGCCGTAGACCTTGGCGCCGGTCGGAACCGAGCCGGTCAGCGACACCTTCGCCACGCGCGGATCCTCGATCAGGGTCGAGCCGACGTCGCCAAACCCTTGCACGACATTGAAAAGTCCCGCAGGGGCGCCGGCCTCGAGCAGGATCTCGGCGACCTTGAGCGCGCAGAGCGGCGTCGTCTCGGAGGGCTTGAAGACCATCGCGTTGCCGCAGGCGAGCGCAGGCGCGGCCTTCCAGCAGGCGATCTGCGTGGGGTAGTTCCAGGCGCCGATGCCCACGCACACG
>CAXGVP010000485.1:0-3745 GCA_964013055.1 uncultured Albimonas sp. | reverse complement strand
CCCCCCCGCATCCCCCCACCCGCATCGCCCCCCCCGCATCGCCCCACCCGCGTCGCCCCACCCGCGTCGCCCCACCCGCATCGCCCCGCGCGCAGAGGCCCGCGGTCGCGGCGACGGGCGTCGCGTCAGGATCGCCGCGCGCGGCTCAGGTTCAGACTCAGGCTCAGGCTCAGGCGCGCCGCCGAGCGCCGAGACCCGCCAGCGCCGCCGCGCCGAAGCCCAGCATCAGCCCCGGCGCCGGCAGCGGGACGGCCGCAGCCTCGATCCCCTCGACGCGGACGTTGTCGAGGGCCAGCGTCTCGAACGAGCCGGTCGAGGTCATGGCGAAGTCCAGGGTCAGCAGGCTCCCGGTTCCGAGGAGGGCGAAGGCGAAGTCCGCCAGCGTCGTGGTCAGGACCGCCCCGTCGCCCACGCCGTCGTCGTCGGTGTCGAGCCGCAGGTCGCCGGCGCCTCCGAAGGGCGGGGCGAACTCGGCGACCAGGGTCTGCGGGCCTGCGTCGAGCGTGGCGAAAAGCTTGATGCCGTCGCCCTCCGCGGCCTCGAAGTTGAGGAAGTCCGGCTCGCTGGCCAACGCGCCGAAACTGGCGGTCACGCTCAGGGCCGTGAAGCCGGAGACGTCGATCGGGGCGAGGACCACATGCCGGGTCGCCGCGCCGAGGTCGCCGTCGTGGTCCTGCCCGAGGATGCCGTAGTCGCCGTCCCAGCCGCTGGCGTAGTCGTCGCGCGCGGCGTTGGTTCCGTCCGGAACGGCGTAGCGTCCGAAGAAATCGACGAAGCCGTCGTCGAACGGATCGGACAGGGTGTAGCCCGCGCCGGGGGCGTCCTCGAAGGACTCCTGGTGGATGACCAGCGCCTCCGCCGTCGTGGCCGTCAGGGCGATCGCCGCCGCCGCCAATAGTCCGTTCCGCATCGTCTTTCCCCCTGTCGCTCCCGCTCCCCGCCCCTGCCGCGCCGACCCGATCGGGGGATGCGTGGAGGCGACGCCGGCGAACTTGAATGTGACGCTAGGTCAGAGGCTGGCGGCATACAAGCGGAACCGGCGCGCGGGCGCCGGGCGACGGCGGCCGAAGGGGCGAAACGAGACGGGGCCGGGGGGCTCTCGCCCCCCGGCCCCGGGGATCAGGCGCGGGACGGGGCCCGGCTCAGATCAGGCCCAGCGAGGTGGGCAGCCACAGGGTGATGGCGGGGAAGGCGATCAGCAGGGCGATGGTGATCGCGTCCATCACCACGAACCAGGCGATGCCGCGGAAGATCACGTGCGTGGGCACCAGGTCGCCGACGATCCCCTTGACCACGAACACGTTCAGGCCGACCGGCGGGGTGATGAAGCCGACCTCCAGGAACTTGGCCATCAGCACGCCGAACCAGATCAGGTTGATCGACTGCGTCTCCAGCACCGGCAGCAGGATCGGGATGGTCAGCAGCATGATCCCGATCGGGTCCAGCAGCATCCCCAGGATCAGCAGCGCCACCGAGATCAGCAGCACCACCTGCAGCTGCGAATAGCCCGCGCCGGAGATGAAGTCCGCCAGGATGTCCGTCACCCCCGACAGCGCGAAGAACCGCGTCAGCAGCTGCGCGCCGATGGCGATCACGAAGATCGAGGCGGTCGAGCGCAGCGTCTCGGCCACCGCCTCGCGGAAGGCGTGCCAGTTCATCGAGCGCTTCAGGCAGGCGATGACGAAGGCGAGGAAGGCGCCGACCGCGCCGGCCTCGGTCGGCGTGAACACGCCCGAGAACAGGCCCCCGAAGACGCCCATCACCAGCAGCCCGACGGGCCAGGTGTCCTTGATCGCCCAGATCCGGTCTTCCCAGGAATAGACCTCGTCCTTGGTCGACGGCGCGAGCCCCGGCGTCACGATCGAGCGCACGCAGACCATGACCGAGTACATCACCGCCGTCAGCACGCCCGGCAGGAAGGCCGCCAGGAACAGCGCGCCGATCGGCTCCTCGACGAAGATGCCGTAGAGAATGAGCAGGATCGAGGGCGGGATCATCGAGCCGATGGTGCCCGCCGCGGCGACCGTGCCGGTGGCGAGGCCCTTGTCGTAGCCCGCCTTGATCATCTCGGGCACCGCGATCCGCCCCATGGCGGCGGTGCAGGCCAGCGACGAGCCGGTGACGGCCGAGAACAGCGCCGCCCCCTGGATCGAGGCGATCGACAGGCCGCCGGGCAGCCACGACAGCCACATCCGGGCCATGCGGAACAGCCCCTCGGTCAGGCCTGCGTGGTAGCAGAAATAGCCCATCAGCAGGAACATCGGGATCGAGCTGAGCGACCAGTGCGCGGTGAAGTCGTAGGGGATCTCCGACAGCATCCCCGTGGCGGCCCGCGGCCCCAGGATCAGGTAGATGCCGCCCGCCGAGACGCAGCCCAGCGCCACGCCCACGGGCACGCGCAGGAAGATCATCGCCAGCAGCACGCCGATGCCGATGGCGCCGATCAGTTCGGGATCGAGATCGCTCACTCCATCGCTCCGTGTGCAGAGGGTTTGTCGTCATGGTCGAGGTCGGGACGCGCGAGGTGGATCGCGGAGCGCACGGCCTTGAGCGCCAGCAGCAGCGCGATCAGCCCGCAGCCGACCGGCACCAGGAAGCGGCTCGGCCAGATGATCAGCGAGTACTGGCCCATCAGGAACTCGCCGACCTCGTATTTCTTCAACGCCACCTCGCCGCCGTAGATGGCGACCAGGGTGAAGAACAGGCAGGCCAGCGCATGGGCGGCGACGTCGAGGATCCGCCGCCCGACGCGGGGCAGGCGGGCGTGGATCAGCTCGACATGGATATGGCCGCCGGTCAGCTCGACCGCGGCCAGCGGCAGGAACACCACCGCGACCATGTAGTAGTTGGAGACCATCTCCAGCGTGACGGGCACGGGCGCGGTGAACAGGTACTTGCCCGCCACGTCCAGCGTCACCATCAGCATCATCAGGATCAGCGCCACCGCCGCCACCGCCATCACGGCGGAGGAGACGGCGCGTATGGCGCGCTCGATCGCGTTCATGTCACCGGGTTCCGTTCTTCTTCGGCCGTGTCGAGCGCCTTCTGGGCGGCGTCGCGCAGCCGGTTGCGTTGGATCTTCTCGCCGTTGGCGCTGGGGGTGGTGGGGAAACGCTCCACCAGGAAGACGCGGGCGGGGACCTTGAACTTCGCCAGCCGCCCGTCGCAATGGGCGATCAGGGCGGCCTCGTCGACGGCGGCGCCCGCGCGCGGGATCACGAAGGCCGCGGCGCGGGGCCTGCCCTGCGCCTGCACGCCGACGACCTGGCAGGCCTCGACGTCGGGGTGGGTCATCAGGTGGGTCTCGATCTCGCGCGGGTCGGTGAGGAACCCGCCCAGCCTGAGCGCGTCGCCCATGCGGTTGAGGAACACGAAGCCCCCGTCCGGGGTGGTCGTGGCCAGGTCCCCGGTCTTCAGCCAGCCGTCCTCGGTGAAGGTCTTCGCCGTCGCCTCGTCGTTGAACAGATAGCCCAGCATGATCGAGGGGCCGGTCAGCTCCAGCTCTCCGGCGGCGTCGCCGGGGGGCAGGATCTCGCCGGACTCGGGGTCGCGCACGCGCGCGGCGGCCTCGGCCGAGACGGGGATCCCGCCGCCCATCTTGCGCCGCTCCATCGGCGCGTCGGCGGGCTGGAAGGAGAAGAGGGCCATGCACTCCGACATCCCGTAGAGGCCCACGCAGCAGATGCCCGAGGCGGCCGCGCGCTCGGCCACGTCGTCGAGCGCGGGGGTGAAGCGGGCGGAGCCG